>JBDKHE010000371.1:0-18637 GCA_039797805.1 Verrucomicrobiota bacterium | reverse complement strand
GACCCCAGCGACCGGCGCTTCTGGAAGGAGGCCGCCGACGTCAGCCGCGCCTACTTCCACCTGGCCGCCCATCCCAAGACTGGTTTAATGCCCGAGTATTCCCATTTCAACGGGGCCCCTTACACCGCGACCACCTTCGGCAGCGGCAAGGGCGATTTCCGTTACGATGCCTGGCGCACGCTCGCCAACGTCGCCATGGACCACGCCTGGTGGCGCACCGACCCGTGGCAGGTTGAACAAAGCAACCGCGTGCTGCGCTTCCTCGGTTCCCACGCGCCGGTCGTGCCGGATCAGTTCACCCTCGACGGCCAGCCCCTGTCCTCCAATGCGTCGATCGGCCTCACCGCCATGGCCGCGGTCGCCGGTCAGGCCGCCGATCCCGCCCTGGCCCGTCCCTTCGTCGAACAACTCTGGAACGCTCCAATCCCGGAGGGCCGCTGGCGCTACTACAACGGCCTGCTCTACCTGCTCGGACTGATGCAGGCCGGCGGTCGCTTCCAGATCTACCCACCCGCGCAACAACCATGACCATCACCCATCGCTACCTCGCCCTGCTCCCTGCGCTGCTGCTCTCCGGCTGCGCCACCACCCCCGCCACTCCGAAAGCGGCCACCAGCCCCGCCACCGCCGCGACCGCCGAGTCCGCACCGGCCACCGCCGATCAGTCGAAGAACCTGCGCAAGGGCATGAGCGCATCGGAAATCCGCGCGCTCTGGGGCGAGCCGCTGGCCACGCACACCGGCAAGGAACCCGGTGAGTCGATCCTCGTCTACTACTTTGATGTCCTCACCACCCAGCGCATGATTGCCGCCACGGTGATCGAGCGTCTGGCCGTCGACCCCATCAGCGGCGAAACCCGCATGGTCACGGAACCTGTGCTGTCACCCCAGAAGGTTACCGTGACCCAGACCATCGTGTTGCAGCTGTTGGACGACAAGCTCGTCAGCTGGGCCCGCCAGCTTGGTGAGGAGCGTTCCTTCAACTGATCCCGCCCATGCGCCTCCTCCTTCCCCTCGTCCTCGCCCTCGTCGGTGTTTCAGCCTGGGCGGAGCACGGGGCCGTCGCCACCGGCAACTATCGCAACCTGTTCAAGGAGTACCTCGGCAAATCCGACGCCGAGATTGCGGCCCGGCTCGACGGCGCCTGGCAACAGCTCTTTGCCGGCGATCCCGACTCCGAGGCGCTTTACTATCCCGTCGCGGGCGGCATGGCCTACGTGCCCGACATCAACAATCACGACGTGCGCTCCGAAGGACTTTCCTACGGCATGATGATCGCCGTGCAGATGGACAAACGGGAGCACTTCGACGCGATCTGGAAGTTTGCGAAGCACTACATGTTTCACGAGGGCGGCCCGCTCGGTGGCTATTTCGCCTGGCACACCGCCTACGACGGCCGCCGCTTCAGTGCCGGCCCGGCTCCCGACGGCGAGGAGTGGTTCGTCATGGCCCTCTTCTTCGCCGCGCACCGCTGGGGCGACGGCGACGGCATCTTCGTCTACTCTGCGGAGGCACAGTCCCTCCTGCGCACCATGATCCACAAGCATGAGGAGCCCGGCCGCGGCCGCATCACGAGCATGTTTGACCCGGTCACGAAACAGATCGTGTTCACGCCGCATCCCCCGGGCAGCACCTTCACCGATCCGTCCTATCACCTGCCCGCCTTTTCCGAACTGTGGGCCCGCTGGGCCGCCGATCCCGCCGACCGCGTCTTTCTTGCCGAGGTCACGCAGACCAGCCGCGCGCTCTTCCGCCGGGCCGCGCATCCGCAGACCGGCCTGATGCCCGACTACGCCGAGTTTGACGGGACGCCCCGCACCATGCCTTGGGGCAATCACGATGAATTCCGCTACGACGCCTGGCGCACGCTCGGCAATCCCGCCCTCGACTGGTCCTGGTGGCGCGCCGACTCCTGGCAGGTGGAACAATCCAACCGCGTCCTTCGCTTCCTCGCCTCGCATGGCGAGAACGTTCCCGACCGCTACAAGATCGACGGCACGCCCGTCTCGACGGATGTGAACACGCCGGGCCTGATGGCCATGGCCGCGGTCGCCGCCCTCGCTGCTGACCGTGAGGTCGGCCAACCGTGGGTGCAACGCCTGTGGGACATGCCCATGCCCAAAGGGCGCCTCCGCTACTACGACGGCCTTCTCACCATGCTCGGCCTCCTCCAGGTCAGCGGCCACTACCGCGTCTACGGTCCGGTGAACCCCTGAGTCCTCTCGGCTCTATAGGCCGCATAAACCCTATATGCCCCATGAAAACGCTCATCGCCCTTCTCGCTCTCACCTTCGCCGTCACGCTTTCCGCCGAAGACGGCTATCGCCTTTGGCTGCGCTATGACCTGATCAACGACTCCACGCAGCGCGCCGCCTATGCCGGAGCCATTTCGCAGATCGTCATCCCCGCCGACGCCCAGCCGGTGACCACCTCCGCCGCCAGCGAACTCGCCGCCGGCCTCCACGGCCTGCTCGGGGTCGACCTGCCCGTCGTGCGCGAGGCCACCGGCGACAACGCCCTCATCCTCGGCACACCCCGGGACCCGTGGATCGCGTCGGTCATCAGTGAGGGCGATCTCCGTCAGGCCGGGGTCGAGGGCTACATCATCCGCCGCATCGCCCACGCCGGCGGTCACCGCACCCTCATCGTGGCCAACCGCCAGTCCGGCCTGCTCTACGGCGCGTTTGCCTTCCTGCGTCACCTGCAGATGCGCCAGCCGCTCGACGGCCTGAGCGTCATCAGCGCCCCGAAGATCGAGCGCCGCCTCCTCAACCACTGGGACGACCTCAACCGTCACGTCGAACGCGGCTATGCGGGCTTCTCCCTCTGGGAATGGTTCTACCTGCCCGAGATCCGCGATCCGCGCTACCGCGACTACGCCCGCGCCCTCGCCTCGGTCGGTCTCAACGGCACCGTGCTCACCAACGTCAACGCCAACGCCCAGATCCTCACCGCGCCCTACCTCGCCAAGGTCGCCGCCCTGGCCGCCGAATTCCGTCCGTGGGGCGTGCGCGTCTACCTCACGGCCCGTTTCAGCGCGCCCATCGAGATCGGCGGACTCAAGACCGCCGATCCGCTTGACCCCGCCGTGGCCGCCTGGTGGCAGGCGAAGGTGGCCGAAATCTACCGCACCATTCCCGACTTCGGCGGCTTCCTCGTCAAAGCCAACTCCGAGGGCCAGCCCGGTCCGCAAGACTACCATCGCACCCACGCCGACGGCGCAAACATGCTCGCCGACGCCGTCGCGCCCTACAACGGCATCATCATGTGGCGCGCCTTCGTCTACTCGCCCGACAACAATGACGACCGCGTGAAGCAGGCCGTCACCGAGTTCGCCCCCCTCGACGGCAAGTTTCGCCAGAACGTCATCGTGCAGATCAAGAACGGTCCGCTGGACTTCATGCCGCGGGAGCCCTTTTCCCCGCTGTTCGGGGCCATGCCCCGGACCCGTCTCGCCGCCGAGCTCCAGATCACGCAGGAATACCTCGGTCAGTCCACCCAGCTCGCCTTCCTAGCGCCCCTCTGGAAGGAGGTCCTCGACACCGACACCTTCGCCAACGGTCCGGGCACGACCGTCGCCTCGATCATCGACGGCAGCGCCAAGCTCCAGCACCCCACCGTCATCGCCGGCGTGGCCAACACCGGCACCGACCGCAGCTGGACCGGCCACCTCCTCGCGCAGGCCAACTGGTACGCCTTCGGCCGCCTGGCCTGGGACCACCAGCTAAGCTCCGAGCAGATCTCCGATGAGTGGACGAAGCTGACCTTCGGTCCGGACTCCACCACCGTGGCCACCATCAGCCGGCTGCTCCTCGGTTCGCGCGAGACCGTGGTGCACTACTCCATGCCGCTCGGCCTCACGCACATCATGGCCGAGGGCCATCACTACGGCCCGGGCCCGTGGGTGGACAAGCTGGGCCGCGCCGACTGGACCTCCGTCTACTACCACCGCGCCGACGAAAAAGGTCTGGGCTTCGACCGCACCGCCACCGGCTCCAACGCCCTCGCCCAATACGCCCCGCAGTGGCAGAAACTCTGGGGCGATCCCGCCACCTGCCCCGAGAATCTGCTCCTCTGGTTCCACCATGTCCCCTGGGATCACCGCATGAAGTCCGGGCGCACCCTATGGGCCGAGCTTTGCTTGCGCTACCAACAGGGGGTCGACGAGGTCCGGGCCATGCAACGCGCCTGGGACTCCCTCAAGGGCCGGATCGACGACGAACGTTTCACCTCGGTCCAGCAGCGCCTCGCCCGCCAGGAACTCGATGCCCGCGAATGGCGCGACGCCTGCCTGCTCTACTTCCAGCAGTTCTCGAAGCGTCCCTTCCCCGCCGGCGTCGAAGCCGCCGCCTACCCTCTCGATCACTACACCTCCAAGGTGCTCCGCAATATGCCGGGGCATCGGTAGATTAGGCAACGGGACCGATAGGTCCCATAGGTCCAATAAAAATCCCGATCCATGAAAAACTCCCTCCTCGCCGCGTTCACTCTCACGCTTGCTTCCTCTGCCTTCGCGGCCAGCCCTGCGCCGGTCGCTTTCGATTCGTTCACCTACACCGGTCGTGACACCGCCTTCGAGGCGCCGTTGCCAGCAGGCCATTTTCGCAATCCCATCCTCGCCGGCTACTACCCCGACCCGAGCATCTGCCAGGTAGGTGAAGACTACTACCTGATCAACTCCACCTTCGCCCACTTTCCCGGCATCCCGATCTTCCACAGCCGCGACCTCGTGAACTGGACCCAACTCGGCCACGTGATCGACCGGCCCACCCAGCTCAACTTTGACGGGCTCGGCATCACCCGCGGCATCTTCGCCCCGGCCATCAGCCACCACAAAGACACCTTCTACGTGGTCTGCACCCTCGTGGACGGCGGCGGCAACTTCCTCATGACCGCCAAGAATCCCGCCGGACCCTGGTCCGATCCGGTCTGGCTGAATTTCGACGGCATCGATCCCTCGCTCTACTTTGACGACGATGGTCGCGCCTGGATGGTCAACAACGGCAACCCGCCCGACAACAAACCCCTGTATCAGGGTCACCGCGCCATCTGGATCCAGGAATTCGACATCGCCCACCAAAAGCTGATCGGGCCGCGCAGCATCATCGTGAATGGCGGCGCCGACATCACGACCAAGCCCGTCTGGATCGAGGGACCCCACCTCTACAAGCGCGACGGCTGGTACTACCTCTGTTGCGCCGAGGGCGGCACCTCCAGCCAGCACTCCCAGGTCATCTTGCGCGGCAAGGCCCCGACCGGTCCGTTCCTGCCCTGGGACAAGAACCCCATCCTCACGCAACGCGACCTGGATGGGAACGCACCGCTCGCCGTCACCTGCACCGGTCATGCCGACCTCGTGATCGGTCCCGACGGCAACTGGTGGTCGGTCTTCCTCGCGTGCCGTCCCTATGCTCCTGATCGCTGGGCCACCGGACGCGAGACCTTCCTCCTTCCCGTGACTTGGACCGCCGACGGCTGGCCGCAGATCCTTCCCCACGGCGAACGCGTTCCCTACGTTGTGAAGGCGCCCGTCCTCCCGGCCACCAGCCTCCCGTCTCCGGCCGCGGTCCCTCTGTCCGGCAACTTCACTTGGACCGACGAATTCGACACCCCCGCCCTCTCCCCTCTCTGGATCATGCTCCGCACGCCGAAGGAGACCTGGTGGCAGCAGTCCGGTGGCACGCTCAGCCTCACGCCCCGCGCCGACAGGCTTTCCGGCAAAGGCAACCCGTCCTTCTGGGGTCGTCGCCTGCAGCACTCCCGGTTCGAAGCCTCCACCAAGCTGGCCGTCCCCGCCACCCCGGGCACTTCGGCCGGACTGGTCGCGATCCAGAACGAGACGCATCACTTCTACTTCGCCGTGCAACGCACCGAAGGCGGCCTGAGCCTCTTCATCGAAAAATGGAACAGCCCGAAACCTGAGACCGTCATCACCGCCCTCCTCCCCGCCGACACCGCCAACGTCGAACTCCGCCTCACCGGCAACGGACCCACCCTCGCTTTCGCCTACGCCCTGAAATCCGGCCAATGGCAGGACCTCCTGCCGCAGACCGATTCCTACCCGATCAGTGTCCAGGCCGCCGGCGGCGGCCTCCACTTCACCGGCGCCCTCGTCGGCCTGCACACGCGGACGGAATAGCCGGGCCTGGCCGAGACTCCCCACCTGAATACTCCGCGCCGTTCCACCCGGAACGGCGCAGCTGGCGTAAGATTATCAGGATCACAAACCGCCAGGCTCGGGTAAGCTGGGTTTGCTGGTCGGATCATCCTTTCGTTTCGTGCTATCCGGCTTCAGGGTCAGCGCGAACAAGAGAGCATTGAACCCAACCATGAACCCGACTTTGATCCAGTCGATCTCATGAATCCCGTGACGAACAGATTGATAGATCGCATCCCCGATGCCGATTCCGGCAGCCAGTGCCAGTGGGTGTTTCATTGTGATCGTGGGCAGATGGGCGCCTGCGTACCGCACGCGTCAAGTCACCGGCCGAGGAACCGCTCGGAGTAATCGCCGCGTCCTCCACCCGGTTCCGAGTCAAAGGTGAGCAGTCGGGCGAGAAACCCCGCAAAAACCGTCGCCGCCAGTCCCACGAGCAGACCGAGCCACAAATACAGCTGCATATCCACCATCAGCTGAATTTGGGGTGTACCGAAGGTACCCATCATCGCCTTCGCCTTGTGCAGCTGCAGCAAGCCAACCGTGTTCGTGACCAGCAGGTAAAGGCCGGTCAGCCTTACAATCAATGTGGGCGTCTTCATAGTGTCACCGTGCGGTGGAGTATTCCGTGCATGCAGTCAGTATGTCAGGCGGCCCGTACGAAAACGGAACGGGATTCTCGTCTCTGACTCAAGGCTGGAGTGGACCGGCCACCAGCCCGACCGGACAAGGCACACACGGGTTCCGTAACGGCGATGGAGCTGGATTGGCTTGGCGCCAGTGCCGCCGAATCACTGGCACGCTTCGCATTCCGGGAGTTCGAAGAGGGAAAGGTCGATGGCATCGCCGATGATCTGATAGCCGGCGGCGGAGAGGTGCAGATGATCACCGCCGTCCACGGCGGCGGTGAGCCTGGTCGGGGCAGACGGGTCGCGGGCAACGGCGTCGAAGTCGATCACCCCATCAAAGCAGCCGCTGGTGCGGATCCAGGCGTTGACCGTCTGACGGGCGGCCTCGCGCTCGGGGGCGTCGTACATGGTGAACCCGCCCAAGGGCATGATGGTGGCGCCATAGACCTTGATGCCGTGGTCGTGGGCGCGCGTGATCATCTGGTCGTAGGCCGCGATCAGTTGCTGCGCCGTTCCGGCGACCGTCTCCGGCGACGACGTGCCGAGATCATTCACTCCTTCCAAGATGATCAGCCACCGTACGCCCGGCTGCGCAATCACGTCGCGATCGAAGCGCCGCAGCGCGCTCACGCCAAGTCCATCGCGCAAGACCCGTCCGCCACCGACGCCCTGGTTCAGCACGGCGATATCGGCCGTGGCCGGATTCGCCCGCAGCCGCTGCGACAGGATGTCGGGCCAGCGGTTGTTGCCATTGGTCGTGGAGCCGCGCCCGTCCGTGATCGAGTCGCCCAAGATCGCGATGGCCGCCGCCGGTCCCGTCGTCTCCACGTCGATGCTGCTCAGGAAATACCAATGGTCCGTGCGCTTCGCGTCAGGCAGGTCGTCCGCCTGAGGCGCCGCGCCGTTGTGGGCCAGGTAGGAAGTCGTGCGCGAGCCGGGGTGTCCGGTGACGTCCACCGGTGCCCCGGTGGTCACCGTGGTGATCGCCACGTCGGCCATCGGTGCCAGCCCCAGCTCCACCGGATCCGATATCACCATCGCCCCGGCCTGGATTGTCACGGTCGGCGCACCCTGGAAGGTCACGGCTCGGCTCGTGCCGGCCCTGATTCTGGCATCGGCAAAACCGTCGGTCAGGGCCACCTGCACGGCGTCCAGCGTGAGCGGTTCGCTGCCATACTCGTTGGAAAACCGCACCCGCAACCGTTCGCCGCCGATCGAGACCCGCAGCTTCTGGCGTACCGTGGCGCGGGTGAATCCGGGCTCCGGGGGCAGATTCCCTTTCTCCGTGAGCTGCTGCGCGGTCGTCCAGGTCGCGACCCAGCGGTCGCCGCAGATCGAGGCTTCCAGGCAGGCCAGCCAGAGGAACGAACAGATCAAAATCAGGCATCGTTTCATGATTCCATCATCCCACGCCCGCGACGAAGCCGCAAGGCCCGGAGCCCGTCCGTTGTTCGCACTGTAGAACGGAATCACGCCACCGCTCCACGCAGCGAAGCGAGTCCGGTAGGGCCGGTCTCCGACCGGCCACTCTGTACGTGACCCAGTCCAGTCGAAGACTGGACCTACTCCCGAACAGCGTTCGCCCCTTCCGCCTACTTCTGAATGACGAACACCTGAAACTTCATCAGGGGCTCGATCTGGGCGGAGGACGTGGCGACGATCTTGGCGGACTCCTGCTCCACGAGCGAAAGCGTGAACGTGTCATCCTCTTTCTCCGCCATGAGCTGGTAGGCCTTGGGCGCGGGGATCACGAGATCGACATCCCCCGCGTAGGCCTCGGGGGTGCCGGCAAAGGAGACCACCAGCCGATGATGACCAGGCAGCAGGCGGTCGCTGTTCGCCACCATGACACCGTCGATCATCTGGATGGTGCACTTGATTTCCTGCCCGCCGGATTTGGCGACCTGGTATGAGGGCGGCACGGCGGCCTTCAGTCGGGCGGCCTCGGTTGTCTTGGGCGCCGGGGGCGCCGGGTCGGGAGTACCCTTCGGCAGGGTGCTGCAACCGGACACCAGCATGATCAACACAACCAAGGGCAGCGAGCGCTTCACCCTGTTCATCCAGTGTCCGTCCTGCACGTGTGACATCCCGTCGATCAAGCCGGACAACCGGGCAAAGTCCACCCGGTTTACGACCCTCGTCCGTCAGACGCGCTTTTTTACGGCGAGTTGCAAAGCCCCGTATCCAGCCCGCTCCGGCCGGGTCAGGAGCGCATCGGCCGCCGGATCCTTGACGAACCGTCCGGCCGCCGCATCCCAGTTCAGGGGGCGGCCCGTCTTCATGGCAATCCAGCTCAGGATGCAAGCCGTGTTGCTGTGGTGGGCCATCGCGGCCGGTGACAGCGGCTTGGCGCGGCTCTTGACGCATTCCAGCCAGTTCTTGTGGTGGGAGGTGCTGGCCGGAAACGTCACGGTCACGCCCGCCGGCTCGAGCAGCTTCGGATCGCTGGCCGCGAGCCAGTGCAGGCTGCCGGGCGTGTTGCTCTTGGGATCACTGGCCGTCGCGCCCTCGTCGCGAGCCACGAAGATCCAGCCCTCGTCGCCGATGAACTTGATGCCGTTCTGTAGCTTGTCCGACACGGTCATGCGCACGTCACCCGGATAGCTCAGCTCGACATGGTAGGCGCCGTGCACGTTCCAGATCTTGTTGGCCGGGAATTCGCCCCGGCCCTCGATCTTGGTGGGGCCGCCGTATTCCTGATCCAGGCCCCAGTGGGCGACGTCGAAATGGTGGGCGCCCCAGCCGGTGATCATGCCGAGGCAGTGATTCTCGTTGCGCAACCAGCCCGGTCGCGAGCCGATGTCGAGTTCGCGCTTGGCGTTGAGCTGCTGCGAGTGCACGCGCTGCTCCGTGTAGTAGGCTTGCGGCGTCGGACCCAACCAAAGGTCGTAATTCAGGTGCGCCGGCACCGGCTGCTCCGGATCGTCCGGCCTGGTCGGATCGATGGGCAGGCCGATCTCGACCGCCTTGATGCGCCCCACCCGCCCGCTGCGCACGAACTCGCAGGCCCGCCGAAACTGCTCGTGCGGTCCCCACGAGCGCTGCTGGCTGCCGATCTGCATGATGCAGCTGCTCTTCGCCACCGCATCACGCAACACCACGCTCTCCGCGTAGGTCATCGTGAAGGGTTTCTGCAAATAGACGTCCTTGCCGGCCAGCACCGCCCGCAGCGCCACTTCCGCGTGCTGGTGGTCAGGCAGGCTGAGCACCACGGCGTCGATGTCCTTGCGGGCGAGCAGCTCCTTGTAGTCGGCGTAGGTGGCGACCGCGGGCGCGAGACGGCCGCTGCCCTGGTAGAAGCTCTCCACCCAGGCCCGGCCGTTCGCAAGGCGCTTGGTGTCGAGATCGCTCACCGCCACCACGTCGGCCAGACCAGACTCCAACACCCCGGGCAGGTCGTGCCCCAGTGCGATGCGGCCGCAACCGATTTGCCCCACGCGAATGCGGTTGCTCGGCGCATCCGCGCCTAACAGCCGGGACGGCACGATCAGGGGAACGGTGAAAAGCGCGATCGCACCGGCCGCGGTGCGGACGAACTGGCGGCGAGTGACGGAATGGGTGGAGTTCATGGGGTAAGCGGAAAGGAGTTAGTCACTGAGAAAAAACGGCAGGCGGGACTCATTGGGCTCTACCCAAAATAGCGAGGTCTGCCTTCGTAGGGCCAGTCTCTGACTGGCCCCATCCACTTCAGGCCCAGCGGCCGGTCGGAGACCTGCCCTACTCCCAAGGGCCGAGCACGGGTAATCATCTGGAGCGGGATTCAACCGTATCCATTGGCGCGCTTACTTGATGTTGTCCGTGTTGCTCACGAACGCGATGCGCGTGCTGTCGGGCGACCAGGAGGGCACGTTGATGGTGCCCTGGCCGCCGAAGACGTAGGCGATGACGCGCGGCTTGCCGCCCTCGATGGGCATGAGGCGCAGGTAACAGTGCTTGTAGTACGGATGCTCCGCCGGCGCCACATCCTGTCCGTAGGAAATGAAGGCGATCCATTTGCCATCGGGGGACACGTGCGGAAACCAGTTGTTGAACGCGTCATTGGTCACCTGTTCCTGACCGGAGCCGTCGGGGCGCATGCGCCAGAGCTGCATCAGGCCGCTGCGGGTGGAGTTAAAGTAAATCCAACGGCCGTCGGGCGAATACTCCGGACCGTCGCTCAGGCCGGCCGAGTTCGTGAGCCGGATCTCGTCCCCGCCCTCGGCAGAGATCTTGTAGATGTCGTATTTGTCGGACGTCGCCGTGGGCGACTCCTTGCGACCGCCGGTGTAGACGAGCCACTTGGCGTCGGGCGACCAGCCGTGGAAATAGGACGGCGACTTCGGCGTCACGCGCACCGGCGTGCCGCCCGTGGCAGGCAGCTTGTAGATGACGGAGCGACCATCATCGGCGGGCGTATGGATGCTCACGCCGAGCATCTTGCCGTCGAAGGTCAGGACATGGTCATTGTTGTTGCGGCCGATCGTGCCGGTGTTGAGCGGAGCTACCTTCTTGGAGACGAGATCGAAGGTCTGGAGCTGACCCTTGTCCGGGCCGGGACCGCTGACGTTGACGATCAGGGTCCGTCCGTCGGGCATCCAGTTGGGCGCCTCGAACTGCACGGGCGAGCTGTGCACGATCTCCAGTTTGCCGGTGTGGACGTTGAGAATCTCGAGGTGCGCGCCGATGTAGTCGCGGTAGGGCTGGTAGCCGGCCTTGGGGGGCTGGATGATGCGCACGTCCTTGAAGATCACCTCCTCCTTCACCTCCCCGTTGTGCGAGCAGGCAAAGAGGCCGACAAACAACTCGTCACCAAGCTCGAGCCCGGTGAGCGTTTGTGACACGAAGGTCTCGCCGTAGCGGGCGGAGGAAAAGATGTAGGTGTTCCCGCGGCGTTCCAGCTGCACGACATCGCCGCCGGTGAGCGGGAGCACGAGTTGCTCGGTGATGGCTCCCGTGGTGCGGCGGTATTGCAGCGAGGTGAGACCGTCGCCGTGGACACAGGCATCGGCGTAGGCGGAACCGGCGTCGAGACTCGTGCGGGCGATCCAGCCGGCCTTGCGGTGGGGATCCACGCCTTGGCCAACGAACTCGATGCGGGCGCGCACGATGAAGTCGCCCTTGAGCTTGTTCCAGGCGAGGTGGTGCTGATCCGAGTTGCCCCACATGTTGATGCCGCCGGCGCTCATGCGATAGTGTTGGATCGAGGAATCGTAGGTGGTGGAGCCCGGGATGGCAGGTGCGCCGATATCAGCGGACCCCGCGAATTGTCCGACCGGCGAGCCGGCGGAAAGGTTGAGTGCAAGCGCGAGAAGGCCGGCCAGGAGGCCGGTGCGGCGGGGTATTTTCATGCCAGTGGGGTTTGGGGGTGAACAACGGAAGGACAGTCAAAGCAGATGTGACGGAATCGCGAACCTTAAGACTGCCGATAGGCGCAGGGAGCCGTCCCGCCATGGCCGGGATATTTTCTGATCAACGGGCCGCCCAAGGCCATCCTGCCCTGGGTCATCGTCTTCGGATTCATCGCGGTTGCCAAAACGAGCGGGTCAAAAGCCCATGCTCACGCCACCATCGATGGGGAGCACGGCGCCGGTGACGAACTTGGCGGCGGGTGAGGAAAGGTAGACGGCGGCCCAGCCCACGTCAGAGACGTCCCCCAGTTTGGCCATGGGGGTGCGGCTGATGATCTTGCTGCGGCGCGCCGGATCGCCGGCGAAGGCCTTGCGGGACATGTCGGTGTCGATCCAACCGGGGGCGATGGCGTTTACGCGCACGCCGTGGGGCGAGAGCTCGGTCGAGAGCGTGCGCACCATACCGAGCATGGCGGACTTGGCGGAGGCATAGGCCACCACCAACGGAATGCCGAAGAGCGACGCCATCGAGGCGGTGAAGAGGATCGTGCCGTGCTTGCGCTCGGTCATGCCCGGGGCGACGAGGCGCGTGAGTTCGTGGGCGCCGATGATGTGGGTGTTGAGCACGTCCAGGAACTCCTGCGGCGTGGTGTCGACCGCGGCTTTCTTGAGATGCCGCCCGGCGTTGTTGACGAGGCAGGTGACCGGACCGTGTTCCCGCGTGATCATCTCGACCAGGGCGGCGGTCTCATCGGTCTTGGTGATGTCATGGACCGCATAGGACGCGCCTGCGCCCATGGTCTTGACCGCGGCGGCCAGTTCAACCTCCCGCCGGCCCACGAGGACGACGCGGGCTCCGGCCGCATGCATGGCTTGGGCCATGGCCTGACCTATCCCGGTGCCACCACCGGTGATGAGCGCGAGTTCACCCTTGAGGGAGAAGACGGAGGGAAACGGGGAGGTTTTCATGTTTTTAAAAATCTCAAACGCCAGAGATCCAAACGCCAATAGACCCGAATAATTGCGGAACTCTAAACTCGACTAGCCGTGCCTGGAAAATTGTTTGTAATTTGGCGTTTGGCATCTGGCGTTTCGAAATCTGATCGTCGATCAAGTACCACGATTGAAAGCATCAACCATTCCACGGATGGCCTGCGTATGGTCCGGCGTGCTGCCGCAGCAGGAGCCGACGATCCCGACCCCGGCCGCCAGCACCTCGGGCACCGACTTGGCCATGTCCGCCGGGAGCTGCTTGTAGACGGCCTTCAGGTTCTCCAGCACCGGCAGGCCGGCATTGGGCTGCACCATGATCGGGAGAGAACAAGTCTGCCGGTACAACCGCGCCACCATCGCCGCGCCGACCATGTCCATGCCCGTGCCGCAATTGAGCGCCACGATATCGGCACCCCGCTCCTGCACAAACTCGGCGGCCTGCTCGGGCGAGATGCCCATCATCGTCTTGTAGAAGGTTCCGTCCATGGAGAGGTCGTAGGCGAGCGAGGCGATGACGCAGGGAGCGTGGGCGGCCTTGGCGGCATCGATGGCGAGGCCAAGCTCCTCCAGGCCGGTCTGGGTTTCGATGATGATCGCGTCAGCCCCGGCCTTCACCAAGGCCACCGCCTGCTCCTCAAGGGCCGACCGCGCGTCGGCTTCGGACAGCTCGCCATAAGGCTCCAGCAAGGCGCCGAGGGGGCCGATGTCCCCCAAGACATAACCCGGCCGGCCGCCGAAGGCCTCGCGCGTGATGCGCACGGCGGCGGCGTTGATCTCGGCGAGCTCGTTCTCATGCCCGTGCCGGCGCAACATGATGCGGCTGCCGCCAAAGGAATTGCTGATGATGCAATTCGCCCCGGCATCAGCATAGCGCTTCTGGATGGCGATCACCCGCTCGGGGTGGGTCAGATTCCAGGCTTCGCCGCAGGAGCCGGACTCAAGTCCGGCGAGCATGAGCTGGGTACCCATGGCGCCGTCACAAACGAGACGGCGGGACGAGAGGGCTTCAAGGAGTGGTGGTTGGATCATGGGATGTATGAGCAGAGTTTAGCCACGAATTATGCAAAGATCACGAATAAGATATTCCACAGGAGGAAACAGAGAAAATTGAGAGAAGCCGATCGGCTCCGTTACCTCAGTTGCCTCCTGGGCACGGAATTGGTCGGTGGTTTTCATCCGGGGTGAAATAAAGTCCGGGTAAGTCAAAGCGGGGCGAAATTGCCGAAGGCATAGACGTGGATCTTCGCCAGTCGCGGATGCGACGCGAAGGCCTTGACGATGTAGCCCGGGTCAAATCCGAGCATGAAGCGGGCGATGTTCCGCGGATTGGAGAGCATGCCCTTGACGGAATTCTCGATGCCACACACCGAGGCGAAGCGCACCAGCTGCTTCAGGGAACAGCGGTTGGGCACGCCCAGATAGACCGGCAGCGGTGAGTCGTCGAGAAACCGGGCGATGGCGCTCTCGTTGAGCGACCACTGGGTCACCACAAAACTGGCGTAAGCCGCCTTGCGCCGCAAAATCTCGATGCCTTCCTCGTAAGTCAGCGGGCTGTTGCTGTCGGGAAAGCCCCCGACTCCGATCTCGAACCCCTTGAACGCGCCGGTGGCGACGAGTTCGTCCACGGTGCGGAAGATCCCGTCCTGCGGGCCACCGCCGCGGATGATGAACACCTTTTGGGTGTACGGGGCCACGGCCGCCGCGAAGGCCTGCGCGTCGGCGGCGTCCTTGATCTTGAAGGCGGCAACGTGTGGCACCGGCTTCAACCCCCGGGCATGCAGCTCGGCGGTCTTGGCAATGACTGAGTCCTTGCCTTCGGTGGGGAGCCACGTGACGAAGATCTCGTCGTAGCTGACGGAGGCCGGAACCTCGTTCCGGGTGGTGATTTCAAGACTCATGCCCATGGCGGAAAATGGATCGACGGAGACTGGCGGTGGAGCGGAAGTGACCTTGCGGACCGAATCGCATCAGCGCGGCCCCTCCGAAAAGAGATGGAGACGCAGGTTTTCACAGGCCCGGCGGATTGTACGAGTCGTCCGTGACCAACGGGACGCCATCGAACACCACGGTCTTGGCGCGGCGGAGGTTGCGGACGGTTTCGAGCGGCGAGTGTCGCGTCAGGATAAACCGGCTCAGGCAGCCGCGTTCGATGCGGCCGAATCGCTCACGAAAGCCCAGCCGGCCCGCACTGACGCCGGTCGCCGCATTGATCACGGCGAGGGACGGAAGTCCGGCCGACTCCATCAGTTCCAGCTCACGGAAAAAACCGATGCCGTGCGCAACGCCGCAGGAACCGGCATCACTGCCCGCGATGAGCAGCACGCCCAACGCGTGCGCCTTGACGAGGCTGGCCGCGTGTGCGTCGAGGATCCGCTGCAAATTGCCCACGACCTGGGCATCCCAGCCGTAGCGGGCGGCCTCATCCACCTGCAGCTGCACGGGGGCAAAGGTCGGCACCCAGGCGATGCGCCGGTCGCGCATCCGGGTCAACTGGTCGTCGCGCACGAAGAAGCCGTGCTCGACCGAGTCGATCCCACTCTCAATCACCCGCTCAATGCCCGCGTCACCCGAGGCATGGGCAAAAGTCTGCCGGCCTGCCGCGGTGGCGGCGGCGGCCAGTTGGCGGAGTTCCTCCACCGTCATCTGGGGCTCGGTCGTGACGGCCCCTTGCTTGAAGTTGATGATGCCAGTGGGGATCAGTTTGATCCGGTCCGCGCCGGCGGCCACCCGGGCCTGCACGCATTCGGCCGGCGAGGCGTAATCCTCCAACGCTCCGCCCATGAAACTGCCATAGCGTCCGCGGTGGTGGATCGCGGCGCCGGGACTGTCGAGGCAGGGCATCAGCGGCCGCTCCGCCTGCCGGTTGAGTTTGCTCAAGGCCAGGCCCACGCCGTCCTTGTCGCCCGCATCGCGCACCGCGGTCACCCCGAGACGCACCAGTTTTTCCAGGCGCGTCTTCGCGGCCGCCAACAGTCCGGCCGCGTCCTGTTTCAGGTACTCCGCCCGCCGGTCGAGGTTGAGTTCGCCGCCTTCGAGAAAGAGATGGGCGTGGGCCTCGATCAGACCGGGCAGCAACGTGGCGTCGGGCGCGCGAAGATCCGGCACCACCTGCCCGGCGCGCACGAGTTCGCGCGGGGGCGTCTGGCCGTCGCGGCCGACAAAGCGGATGCATTCGCGGTCATAGACCACATGAGCATCCCGCGCCGGCGTCGCCGCCGTGCCATCCAGCAGCGTGCCCACGTGGATCCACACGGGATCGCGTTGGGAACTGGCAGTGGGCAGATGCACCGGGATCAGGATTCCGCCGGCGCCGCCTCGTTGCAGATGGCCATGATCGCCTCGGCCTGGCGGTAGCCGGCAGTCTCCTGAGTTTCCCCGGGTTGCGCGCGGCCTTCGGCCAGCGCTGCGCGGAGACTGGCGACCATCGGATCGTCGGCGGACAGCGGCGCCGGTGATTTTTCCGGATTGGCCAGCGCGTAGTCCAAGCCGACCTCCATGCCGAGGGTCAGGTAGGCGTTCTCCAGCTGCTCGCGCACACCCTTCGGCGTGCCCCAGGCAAAGTTGGAAAGCCCGACGATCATGTGCACACCTTTGAGCTGCGGATCGGCGCTGATCATTTTCATGGCATCGAGGCCGATGTTGACGAGGCCGTAGGTGTCGGCGCCGACCGGCGCGAGACCCGGGTCGATGATGATCTGGTCGAGGCGGCGTCCCGCCTTGGTGACGAGCAGCTCAACGAAATGTTTGGCGGAGGCGTAGGCATCCTGGGCCGTCATGCACTGGGCGGTGCCGCCGGGCACGAACTGCTCGGAAGCCATCACGACCACGTTGGTGTCGTAGTCGTTCACGAGCGCGATCATCTCATCCAGGTGCGTCCGGGAGGCGGCGATGGAGTTCAAGATCGGCCGGCCGCTCTTGCTGCGATCATAGTGCTTCAGGGCGACCTTGTGGTATTCGACCGAGGGGTTGTCGAAGCTGATGGGGCGGTCGGTGACATCCTGGATCGCCGCGATCACGTCGGGCAGCAGGGACAGCATCTCCTCCATCTTCACCTGGATGCGGGCCGTGCCATCCAGATTGAGGGTCAGGTAGTCCACCCCAAGATCGGCCTGCAACTTGGCGAGCTGGGCATAGTCCGTCGGACTGCGGTCGGTGAACGCCCGGCGCGCCCGGGCATAGGAATTGTTGATCAGTTCACCGACGATATGGAGAGGACGTTGGGGCATGGATTTGGTTGTGCTTCCGGGGTTGTCGGCCGTCAGGCCGGCTGCGTTTGGTCAGGAGACCGACCCGCCAAGATTCGGCGGGTTCAAGGCGGCGGCCGCGGTGAGTTCTTCGATGATGACCTTGGCCACGTCCTCGGGGGCGCCGGGGCGCTCAAGTTCTTCGCCCCACTTCAGCTGAGCCGTGTAATCATCGGCGGAAATCAGGCCGCGCTTCTGGGCCGCGGCGTCGATCCGGTCGGCAAACTTGCCGGGAAGATCCTTCTTCACTTCACCGAAATCATCCCAGACCTTTACGGCCGAGGGCAGCTCCTGCCAGTAAAGGATCTGGTATTTTGAAACCGGATTAAGCCCGCGCTGCGCAGCCAGCTGGCTGGCGGTCGGCGCGACGCCGGCCTTGACCGTGGCCTTCGGGGCGGCGCCCTTCCCCACCAGATAGAGGAAAAGATCGACCGCGGATGAGGCGTCGGCGCCGTAGCCGTCAGCGCCGATCTCGTCGGCAAACATCTGGCTGATCGGCGCGCCGCCGATCGTCATCTTGATGTGGTCGTAGCCCGGCTTGTCGAAACCGTCGATGACGGTCTTCATGTAGGTCATCGTGGTGGTGAGCAGCGCGCTCATGCCGATGATGTCGGGTTTGAATTCATCCGCGGCGGCGGCGAACTTCTCCACGCTCTGGTCCACGCCGATGTCCTTCACCTCGAAACCGGCGCCCTCGGCCATCATGCACACGAGGTTCTTGCCGATGTCATGCAGATCGCCGCGGACGGTGCCCATCAGCAGGCGGCCCGACGAGGAATTCACCGCGCCTTTCGCGCTGAGCAGCGGCTTGAGCACGCCCATGCCGGCCTTCATGGCCCGCGCGGCGATCAGCACCTCGGGGACGTACAGGATGTTATGTTTGAAATCTTCGCCGACGACACTCATGCCGGCGATCAATCCGTCGGAGAGCACCTCCTGGGCGGTGCGGCCTTCGGCCAGGGCGGCCTGGGTCAGCTGTTCGACCTCCTTGGCTTTACCTTCATAGATACACTGGTTCATCAACGCGTAGTCGGGCATGGGAAATGGGGTCTGGGTTTAAGGGTCTGGGATCTAGGTTCTGGGGTCTGGGATGGAGGGCCGGTCTCCTGACCGGCCGCGGCCCGTCGGCAGACGGACGTTTGAAGGTTCGTTCAGGCGCTGCCGAAGTGGGCCTTGTTGAATTCGTCGAGGGCCGCCTTCATCGCGACGATGTTCTCCCGGGGCATACCCGGGCTGGTGCCGCCGCCGACGGAGAGGACGAGGCCCTTGCCGTTGTTGGCGCCCTTCT
>JBDKHE010000370.1:0-4141 GCA_039797805.1 Verrucomicrobiota bacterium | reverse complement strand
TCCTCCACCGAGCAGAGCAATGGCGTCACGCTGACGAACCACACCCTGACCCGGCTGAGTGAACTGACCCAGCGGAACACCAGCAGTGCTGAAGAAAGCGCCACTGCCGCCGACGAGATGGGGGCCCAGGCCGGTTCCTTGCGGTCCGCCGTCCGTGAACTCCAGACCCTCATCAGCGGGCGCAAACCGAAGGTCCACACGACCGCACCCGCCGCCGCTGTCCCGGTGGCCCGCGCCGTCAGTCCCGTCGGGCCCGGTGAAAATCGGCGGACCGTCAAAGAACCCGCCGCAAGCACCGCGGCGTTCTGGGCCGACTGATCGGCTGCTGCAGTCCCGCGCCGTCAGCCGCCTCCCGCGCCGCAGGGCCTGAGCGCAGGCTGCATTTGACGCATGGCGCACTCGGTCTATACCGACTGGGCCATGCCTCCTCCCCCGGCCCCTGCCCGCCCCAAGACTGTCGTCGAGTACATCGCCGCCGCACCAAAGGAATCCCGGCCGAAACTGCGCGAATTGCGCCGGATTATCCGCGCCGCTGCGCCCGGTGCGGCCGAAGAACTGAAATGGAGCATGCCCGCCTACTCCTACCAGCGCATTCTCGTCCTGTTCGCGGCGTTCAAAAACCACGTCAGCCTCTTTCCCGGCGCGGTCGCGGTGCGCGCCTTCCGGAAGCAGCTGACCCGCTACAAGACCTCGAGCGCCACGATCCAGTTTCCCCTGGACCAGCCGCTTCCATCCGCCCTGGTCCGCAAGATCACGGCGCACCGCGTTAAGGAAAGCCTGGCGAAAGACGGCCCATGGCGGAAATAACGACACGACCGGCCATTGCCCCGCCGGCATTCCTTCGTGGCAATTCGCGCCATTCGCGTAAACTGTTTCTCCCAACATGACCAACCCCACCCTCGGTTTCGCTGTCATCGGTACGGGCATGATCGCCGGCTACCACGCCCAGGCCATCGCCCAGACGCCCGGCGCCCGGCTCGTCGGCGTCGTCAGCCGCTCGCCCGGGAAAGGCCGCGCCTTTGCCGACCAGCACCACATCCCGGTGCTCACGGCCACGGTCGAAGAAATGATCGCGCGCCCCGATGTCCACGTGGTCAACGTCACCACCCCCAGCGGCGCCCATCTCGCCCCCGCCCTCGCCGCCATCAACGCCGGCAAACACGTCATGATCGAGAAGCCCCTCGAAATCACGCCCGACCGGGTCGACCAGATCACCACGGCCGCCGACGCCGCGGGGGTGAAGGTTGCAGCCATTTTCCAAGGCCGCTTCGGCGCCGGCGCCCAACGGGTCAAATCCGCGGTGGCCTCCGGACGCCTCGGCCGTCTCGTCCTCGCCAGCGCCTACGTGAAATGGCACCGCACGACCGAGTATTACAAGACCGCCTGGAAAGGCACCTGGGATCTCGACGGCGGCGGCGCGCTCATGAACCAGGCCATCCATGGCGTCGATCTGCTGCAGTGGTTCGCCGGGCTACCTGCCGAGGTCTCCGCCCGGATCGCCCGACGCGTGCACACCGGCATCCAGGCCGATGACACAACCGTCGCCACCTTGCTCTATCCGGACGGTGCGCTCGGCACCATCGAGGCCAGCACCGCGCTCTGGCCCGGTTGGTCCCGCCGCATCGAGCTGTGCGGAGAACGCGGCTCCATCTGCCTCGAGGACGACCATATTGCGCGCTGGGATTTCGCCACGCCAGCGCCCGAGGATGACGCAATCCGCCACGCCAAGTGTGACGACGCCCTGGGCTCGGGCGCGGGTGTTCCCGGTGGCATCTCGATCGCGGGTCACCTGCGCCAGATCGGCGACCTCGTGGAGGCCGTCCGCGACAACCGGCCTCCGGCGATCGATGGCCGCGAGGGCCGCAAGGCCGTGGCCCTCGTGCACGCGATTTATGAGTCCGCCAAATCCGGCCAGCCGATGAAGGTCTAGCCGTCCGCCCGCTCCGTTTTCCCTTACCCCATGTCCACGCCCCCCACTGGTGACGCCGCGCTCCTGAAATCGGTCGCGGGCAGGCCCCTGCGTCAACGCCTGCCCGTCTACCTCCGCCTGTCCGGTCCGGGCTGGCTGCAAAGCGCCATCACGCTGGGCGGCGGCTCGCTCGCCGGCAGCCTCTACCTCGGCGTGATCGGCGGGTTTGGACTCCTCTGGCTTCAGCCGCTCGCCATGATGATGGGCATCGTGATGCTCAGTGCGATCGGCTACATCACGATGGTCACCGGCAAGCCTCCGCTGGCCTCAATCAACGAGCACCTCAGTCCCGTCCTCGGCTACGGTTGGGCGGTCGCCTCGATCGTCGCGAGCATGGTGTGGGCCATGCCGCAATACTCGCTGTCCATCGGCGTCCTGCAGCAGAATCTGCTGCCGGGCTTGCTCGGCGCCGAGGGCGCCCTGGGCAATTTCTGGGGCAAGCTCGCGCCGACGGTCCTTATCCTGGTCTTTTCCACTTACATCACCTGGAGCTACGGCCGGGGCGGCCGCGGGGTCAAAATCTACGAGACCACGCTGAAGGTGATGGTGGCGCTGATCGTGCTCTGCTTTGCCGGCGTCGTGCTGCGCGTGGCGATGGCCCCCGGCGGCCTCGCCTGGGGCACCATGCTGGCGGGGTTCATTCCCGATTTCAGTGTGCTACGCCACCCCGCCAAGGCCTTTGCCCCGCTCATCGCCGCCACGGCCCCCGAACATCACGCCTACTGGACCGGTTACCTCGTCGCCAAGCAACGCGACATCATCGCGACGGCGGCCGCCACCGCGGTGGGCATCAACATGACCTTTCTCTTCCCCTACTCCATTTTGCGGCGCGGCTGGGGCCGCGAGTTCGCCGGCTTGCTCCGGTTCGACCTGGCCACGGGCATGCTGCTTCCCTTCACCCTGGCCACCAGCTGCGTGGTCATCGCCGCCGCCACCCAGTTCAACGGCGTGGCCCAACCCGGCCTCACCGGCGCCTCCGATCCCGCCGCCATGGTGGCCAAGGCGTCGCCCGGGCAGGTCCGCGAATACAACGCCCTTCTCGCCGGCTTGGAGAAAAGCGTCTCAACCGGAACGGGCAAGGCCACGCTGGCCGAGGCCGATCGCCAGCTCGCCGCCACCCTCGTCAACCGTGACGCCTTTCATCTCGCCGCCGCGCTCACCCCGCTCACGGGCCCGTTCATCGGCAACATCATCTTCGGTCTGGGCGTGCTGGGCATGACGCTGTCCACCATCACCATTCTCATGCTCATCTCCGGACAGGTGGCATGCGCCATTTTCAATCAGGAGCAGACGGGATGGACCTTCCGCCTCGGCAGCCTGGCCGCCGCCACCGGCGCGCTCGGACCGTTCATCTGGAGCCAGGCGGCGTTTTACCTCGCGGTGCCAACGTCGGTCTTCGCTCTCATCCTGCTGCCCATCGCCTACCTTTCCTTTTCCCTGCTCCTGAACCAACGCCAGCTGCTCGGCGACGCGCTGCCCCGGGGCGCTTCTCGCCTGGTCTGGAATCTCCTGCTGGGAACGACGCTCGTGGTCGTGCTCGCGGCGAGTGGCTTCATGCTGATCGACAAAGGTGGCCCGTGGGGCCTCGCCGCCGCCGGCGCCTATGTGTCGGCCGCTGTCCTCAGCCATTTCCTGCGCCGGCGACCGGCCGGCGATTGATCATCCGGACGGTCAAGCGCCCGGCTTCCTTGGCACTCGCCTTTCTCGCGTCAGGATGCAAATTTTCCGGCGTCTGATCACCCGCGACCCCATGTCAACCCTACCCCGCCGCCAGTTTCTCCACACCATCGCCGCCGGTGCCGCCACCGTGGCGGTCGGCGCCCACGCCCAACCCTCTTCCCCCATGAGCCAGAAATCCGACGGCATGAACTACGCCCCCAAGGGCAAACCCAACCCGGTCGTCAAGCCCGGCGAATTCGTCTTCGCCGCCGCCCATCTCGACCACGGCCACATCAACGGCCAGTGCAACGGTCTGATCGAGGCCGGCGCCACGCTCAAGTGGGTCTACGAACCCGACGCGGCCAAGCTCGCCGCGTTCCAGAAAGCCTACCCGACCGCCAAGGCCGCGCGCTCACTCGACGAGATTCTGGCCGATCCCGAGGTGAAACTGGTCGCCGCCGCCGCCATTCCCAACCTGCGCGGGCCACTCGGCTGCAAGGTCATGCAGGCCGG
>JBDKHE010000369.1:0-10610 GCA_039797805.1 Verrucomicrobiota bacterium | reverse complement strand
CACCCAAGGCCCCATCACCGAGTTCGCCGATATCGTCGCCAAGCGGGCAACCTGATCGCCGTCACCTATTGAGGATTAGTCCAAGAAGACACACACCCGTCGCTTCCCGCCACCCCTCTTCCTAGAGGGGACCCCATCAACGGGTCCGGAAATCCCCTCTAGGAAGAGTGCCGAGGCCGTGAGCTCAGCCGAACGGGTGCCCGCCAGGGCGGGGTGTATGGGAAACCATCGCAATCAGGCCGTGGCCGGTGTCACTCGTTAGCGTAAGTCTCAATAGTGCCACACTGCTCCGAGGATCAGACCAAAGCGGGTTGAGTGTGATACCTCGGTTACCTGCGTTTCCTCCTGTGCAAAATCTGGCAGCTACGCCGGAGAAAACAGCGGGCACGGATTGCACGGCAATCGAACGTCCCTGGAGCGGTGGTCTCGATCGGGGCAGTCCGATTTGCTGTGTGTTCCGTGTGTTCTGTGGTGATGATTACACCCACAGGGATCAGCCTTCGCGGGGCTTCGTCTCAACAAGCCTGGGCGTCCACCCTGAGTGCAGACGAAAACGCCCACAGGGACGTGGGCGTCCACCTTGAGAGCACGCGGATGAGCCAGAGAGGAACCCAACGGGCCTTGGCACTCCTCCTCCCCGCTCTCCGTGGTCTCTGTGTTTAAAAGGAATCGGATCGGATCAAGCGTGTACAATCGCGAGATCCTTGGCCGAGCGGGTATTGGTGCTGCATGCAATGACCCTGCCCTGCGGGCGCCCGTTTTGGTCCGGGCACATAGTCAGTGGTGACAATCCCCCACTCCGTTCGCTCCGTTGCCTCCCGTGCAGAAAAAGGTCCGGACTAGCCGTCCCTTATTTCGGCGCAGACGGCTTCTTGGAGAACTTGCTCTCCGTGCCGGCAAGGAGGCGCTTGATGTTTTCGCGGTGGCGGATCACCACGAAGACGCCCACCAGCGTCGCCACCAGACTGAAGGGCAGCGTCGTCTCGCCGCGATACAGGCGGTACCAGCTCGCCGCCGGCACGGCCACGGCGGCCAAAATCGAGCCAAGCGAGACGTAGCGGGTCAGCAGGAAGGTCACGAGCCAGACCAGCGCGCCGACCAGGCAGGCAACCGGCATCAGCACCACCAGTCCGCCGGCGGCGGTGGCCACCCCCTTGCCGCCCTTGAACCTGGTGAAGACGGAAAACGAATGGCCGAGCACGGCGGCGATGACGCCGATCAGGCCGAGCACGCGTCCCTCGGCCAGCATTATGCCCGGCAGCATGGGCCACGCCGCGGCGAGCGCGCCCTTGACCACGTCGAGGGCAAAGACCGTGTTGCCGGCCTTGGCCCCCAGCACGCGCTTCACATTGGTGGCCCCGGGATTGCCGCTGCCGACCTTGAAGATGTCGACGCCATGCGCCCGGGCCACGATATAGCCGAAAGGCAGTGACCCGAGCAGGTAGCCGATGAGAGCGGAAGCGATTATCCCAACAGGAGACATCAGAGGGTGACAACCTGAGCCTGTTTGATGGCTCGATGGCTGGTCAACTCCTTAAGGGCCTTGTCGGTGGGAGCGCTGTCCAGGTTGAGCACGCACAACGCCGTGCCGCCGGCATTGTTGCGGCTCAGGGACATGGCCGCGATGTTCACCTGTTCGCGACCCAACAGCGTACCGACCATGCCGATGATGCCCGGCTCGTCGTGATTCTCGTAAACGAGAAGCGCGCCCTTGGGCTCGGCCTCGACCTCGCGGCCGTTCAGCGCGACCACGCGGGGGCTGCCCGACTTGCCCAGCAGCGTGCCCGTGGCGGAGAAGACCGTGCCGTTGGCGGCCACGGCCTCGACCTGCATGAGTTCGGTGTAGTCGGTCTCGACGTTGGACTTCACGACCTCCACCTGCACGCCCAGGCGCTCCAGCAGGAACGGGGCGTTGATGAAATTCAGGGTCTCGCTGCTGATGCGGCTGAGGAAACCGCGCTGGATCGAGCGGGTGACGGGATTGGCGTCGAGCTCGACGATCTTGCCCCAGTAGGTCACGCGGAGTTTCTCCACGCGGTCCGTGGCCAGCTGCTGCACGAGGGTGCCGAGCTTGGCGCCGAGCTCGAGGTAGGGCCCGATGGCCTTGAGCGTGGCGGCGTCGAGCGAGGGCATGTTGACCGCATTGCGGATCACGCCACCGGCGAGCACATCGGCGATCTGCTCGGCGACTTCCACGCCGACGGCGTCCTGGGCTTCGGCGGTCGAGGCGCCCAGATGCGGCGTGAGGGAGACGTTGGGGAACTTGCGCAGTTCGCTGTCCGCGGCCAGGGGCTCGTCCTCGAACACGTCGAGACCGGCGGCGGCGACATGGCCGGACTTGAGGCCGGCGATGAGGGCGGCCTCCTTGATGATGCCGCCGCGGGCGCAATTGAAGAGGCGGATGCCCTTCTTGCACTTCGCGAGCGCGGCCTCGTCGATCATGTACTGGGTCTGCTCGGTTAGCGGCATGTGCACCGTGATGTAGTCAGACTTGGCGAGGAGCTCGTCGAGCGTGACGGCCTCGATCTGCATGGCCTTGGCGCGGCTCGGGGCGAGGTACGGGTCGAAGGCGACGACGTTCATGCCGAAGGCTTGGGCGCGCTTGGCGACCTCCGTGCCGATGCGGCCGAGGCCCACGATGCCGAGGGTCTTCTTGAAGAGTTCGATGCCGGAGAAGCTTTTGCGGTCCCACTTGCCGTCACGCATGGAAGCGGCGGCCTGGGGCACCGGACGCGCGCCGCAGAGGATGTGCGTGAAAGTCAGCTCGGCCGTGGCGACCGTGTTGCCCGAGGGCGTGTTCATGACGATGACGCCGCGTTCCGTGGCGGCATCCACATCGACGTTGTCGACGCCGACTCCGGCGCGACCCACGACCTTGAGCAGCGGCGCGGCGGCAAACACCTCGGCGGTGATCTTCGTCTCCGAGCGGACGGCGATCGCGTGGACGTCCTTGACCAGCTCCAGCACCTTTTCCGGAGAAGAGCCGTAGGCCTCAACTACTTCAAAGCCCTTCTGCGCGCGCAGAAAAGCAACTCCCTTGGGTGAGATTTTGTCGGCGACCAGGATTTTCATGGAATGGGCAGAAAAGCAGACCCCGGCCCCAAAAGGCAACCTTGCAGGCAGGAATCTTCCCCCGCTCCGAGGGAATTATTATGACTCGCCGCCCCGGCGAGAACCGTCGCTGATAGCCTGCGGACCCCATTCCGCGGCCAGGCCACGGGACAGGCTGCTGCGCAGTGGTATCGCCCGAGGGTGCCGTCGACGGGGTGTCGCTGGTCGACGCCTGAGGTCATCCTCGTCGAACCCGACCTCCCAGACGGGATCGCTCGTGGCCAGGGAAAAGCGCGGCCGGAGGCCCCGATCCGCCGGTCTCGGGCCAATTCAGGCCGCCAGGGTCGGATAATCGGTGTAGCCCACCGCCGTGCCGCCGTAGAAGGTCGAGGTCTCGGGCGTGTTGAGCGCGGCGCCGAGCGCCAGGCGCTTCGGCAGATCCGGATTGGCGATGAACAATTTGCCCCAGGCAACGGCGTCGGCCTCGCCGGCATCGAGCACGGCCTGCGCGGCCGGTCCCGTGAAACCCTGGTTGGCGATATAGACGCCACCAAAGGCCTTCTTCAAGGCCGGCCCGAGGCGGGGCGCCTCCAGGGATTCCCGCGCGCAAAGGAACGCGATCTTGCGGCGACCCAGTTCCGCCGCCAGATAACCAAACGTCGCGGCGGGATCACTGTCCCCCATGTCGTGCGAATCGCAACGCGGGGCCAGGTGATAGCCCACGCGGTCGGCACCCCAGACCGCGATGGCGGCATCGGTGATCTCCAAAGCCAGACGGGCGCGATTCTCGATGCTGCCGCCGTAGCGGTCGGTGCGGCGGTTGGTCCTGTCCTGCAAAAACTGATCGATGAGGTAGCCGTTGGCCCCGTGGATCTCGACGCCATCAAAGCCGGCCCGGAAAGCATTCTCCGCTCCCTTGCGGTAGGCGGCAACGATCCCCGGGATTTCCGTCAGCTCCAGCGCCCGCGGCGTCACAAAGGGTTTGATCGGGCGGACCTGGCTCACATGCCCGGAGGGCGCGATGGCACTGGGCGCGACCGGCAACGCGCCGTTCAGGTAAATCGGGTCGGAAATGCGGCCCACATGCCAGAGCTGCAGAAACATCCGCCCGCCGGCCGCATGCACCGCGGAAGTGATCTTCTGCCAGCCGGCCACCTGCTCGTCCGACCAGATGCCGGGAGTGTCCGGATACCCCACGCCCATCGGATCGACGGCGGTGGCCTCGGACAAAATCAGGCCAGCGGAAGCCCGCTGGACGTAATACTCCTGCATGAGCGCATTCGGCACGCGGCCGGCGGAGGCCCGGCAGCGCGTGAGCGGCGCCATGATGATACGGTTCTTCAAGGTCAGAGAACCCAGGCTGAGGGGATCGTGCAATGTCGGCATGCCTGTCTAGTTAGTCAGACCCGGCCGCGACGCAAATGTGGGCTCAGTCTATTATGTTAACCGCGACAGGAGAGTGGTTGCCCTGATACCGGCTTCCCGTTTGCCTGCTGTCATGCGCCTTCCCTTTCCCCTGCCCCGAGCGGCCCTGCGCCTGGTTTTCCTTCTCACTGCTGTGGTCGGCCTGTTCATCCCGGCCCCGGCCGCCCCGGACCATTGGCTGAAGGAGATCGACCAGCTGACGGCCAACGATGCAACGAATCCGCCGCCGACCGGCGCCGTCCTGTTTGTCGGAAGCTCGTCCATCCGCCTTTGGAAGAGTGTCGCCCAGGATTTTCCGGACATACCGGTCATCAACCGCGGCTTCGGCGGGTCCGAACTCGCCGACAGCGTGTTCTACGCCGACAGGATCGTGCTGCCCTACCACCCGAGGATCGTGGTGCTCTTTGCCGGCACCAACGACATCTGGAGCGGAAAATCCCCGGAGAAGGTTGCCGCCGACTTCAAGGCCTTCCGCACGAAGCTGCACGCCGCGTTGCCGGACACGAAACTGCTTTTCCTCTCCATCAACTACAGCCCGTCCCGCACCCGGGTTCAGGACGCGATGCGCACCGCCAACCAGCTCATTGCCGCCGACTGTGCCAGCGATCCGCGCTGCACCTACGTCGACGTGTGCACGCCCATGCTGGACGCCCACGGTCAGCCCCAGCCCGTTTACTTCCAGGAAGACATGCTTCACATGAATCCGGCCGGCTACGCCATCTGGACCCGCGTGCTCACTCCTCTCCTCCAGCCATGAACCTGTCCTCCGCCGAACGCCTGCGCCGCCAGATCGACTTCATCATCGAGGTCGACAAGCTGAAGGAAATCTTCCGGCAGACGATCGTCACCCAGAGCCGCCGGGCGGAGAACAGCGCCGAGCACTCCTGGCATTTTGCGCTGATGATCGTGGTTCTCGCCGAGCATTCCAACCACCAGCCGCTCGACGTCCTGCGCATCCTCAAGATGGTGCTCATCCACGACCTCGTGGAGATCGATGCCGGCGACACCTTTGCCTACGACACCAAGAACATGGCCGACCAGCATGCGCGCGAGTCCGTGGCCGCCGACCGGATTTTTGGCCTGCTGCCACCCGACCAGACCGCCGAGTTCCGCGCGCTCTGGGATGAGTTTGAAGCCCGTGCGACTCCCGAGGCCCGCTTTGCCGCCGCCTGCGACCGCTTCCACCCCATGTTGCTGAACTGCCTGACCGATGGACACGCCTGGCAAAAGCACGGCATCACGCACGACCGCGTGCGCGCCCGCAATGCCCACGTGGCCGAGGGCTCAACCGCGATCTGGGAGTACGCAGTGAAGATGATCGACGACGCCGTGACCAAGGGCCACCTCGCACCCGGGCCCTAGTGAGCTTGCCTTTTGTAGATTACGCAAAGAAGCGACACACCCCGTCGCTTCGCGCCACCCCTCTTCCTAGAGGGGACCCAATCAACTGGTCCGGAAATCCCCTCTAGGAAGAGGGCCGAGGCCGTGAGCTCAGCCGAACGGGTGCCCGCCAGGGCGGGGTGTGTTGGGGAGCATCGCAATCAGTCAGCGTCCGGTGTCACTTGTTAATGTAAGTCTCAATGAGAGAATCACGGATTGCCGCGGAAGGTGCGAGTGACGGCACGGCAGGCGGAGTCCGGCCGGGCTTCCCGCCCACATTCCGACTCGAATTCGGGCGCGTTCGTGTATTTCGTGGGCAACCTTTTCCCATGATCCGCCCTGCCACGTCCGCCGACGCCGCTGCCATTGCCAGCATCTACAATCACTATGTGACCGACACGATTGTCACCTTCGAGGAGGAAGCCATCTCCGCCAAGGAAATCGCCCAGCGCATCGCCGAGGTCCAGGGTGCCGGACGCCCCTGGCTCGTCTGGGATGAGGCCGGCCAGGTGACGGGCTACACCTACGCCAACAGCTGGAAATCCCGCTGCTCCTTCCGCTACTCCCTGGAAACGACGGTTTACCTTGCCCAAACCGCGACCGGCCGCGGCCTGGGCACGCAGCTGTACACCGCCCTGATCAACGAACTGCGCCGGACGAAGGTCCACGCCCTGATCGGCGGCGTCTCGCTCCCCAACGCCGCCAGCGTGGCCCTGCATGAAAAGCTGGGCTTTCAGAAGATCGGCCACTTCAAGGAAGTCGGCTGGAAGTTCGACCAGTGGATCGACGTCGGGTACTGGGAACTGATCTTGTGATCCGGCTGGGCGCGCCGGCGGGATCGGCGCGCTCGGACCGACAGGCGCGAGATCGGGATCAGGCCTCGGCGAGCGCTGACGCCACAAACTGGTTCAGACTTTCCCCCCGTGCCAATGCCTTCAGCGAGGCTTTCTTGTGCAGCTCGGGGGTAACCCGGACGACAAACTGGCCGCTGTACTTCTTCCCGGACGTTGCGGCGGGCAACGGGTGGCCATCCCGGCGCATGACCTCAATCCATTCTTCCACGATGGGACTGAGCTGGGCCATGACCTCGGCCTCCGTTTCACCATGGCAGCAGGGGCCGATAATCGGCGGAGCGCTGCCCACAAAGCAGCCGTCCTTGTCGGACCACTCCACGATTTTTAGATAACGACGGGCAAGCACGGCAGGAGACGCGGTCTTGGAGGTTTTGTTCTTCATGATGTGCTCAGGGCGATCTTTTGGCGGACCTCCTTCTCCTGGTAATGCAGGGCGTCGGCACCCGGCTGGCCGGAGAGCGTGACCCGGAGTCCGCGTGGATGGATAAAGTTTCGATGACTGCCCTTCCCACCCCGGTTGACGAAGCCGGCCCTTTCCAAGTCGGCGATCAGTTCCCGGAGCTTTCTGGGCATGACAGTATCAAACTGATATCAACTGGCATCACAATCACAAATTCCCCACGGCGGGGCCAAAATTTCGCCCCGGTTTGACGCGGGCGTTGCTTGGCCCTGGCTCAGCTCAAATCCCGGAATGACCCGAACTCCGGGTCGAACAAACGCCGGTAGGTGCGCACGATCATGCCGTCGGTCTGGCCGGCGATGAAGTCGCAGATGCGACGGGCCTTCCCGTCCTGGGACTTCTCCGCCTCGATGAGGCGGCTGACGTTGGTCGGCAGAATGCGGATGACGCGCTCGTTGCGCTGGGCGTAATTTTCCCAGATGGTGTTGTAGAGGGCCGAGATGATGACGCGGGCCTTGTGCTCGAGCTGCTCGAGCTGCGGGCTTTCGAAGATGATGTCGTTGGCCATCTTCTTGAAGAACTCCGCCTCGCTCCGCGCCGCCTCGTCGACCACGAGGTCAAACTTGTAGCGGTTGGTCTTCTCGGACATGAAATTGTCGCGCGGCTTCAGCCGGCAGGCCTGGATGAAATGGCCGATCTTCTTGGAAAAGGTGTTTTCCAACCGGTCCTTGCGCACGGCATCAAAGAACGAATCCAGGTGCCGCTGTTCCAGAGCCCCGATGGCCTCGCCGCCGGCCCAGCGTTCCACGCGCTCAACGTTAAGGAACCCGGCGCGCACGCCGTCCACGATGTCGTTGAGCGAATAGGCGGCATCGTCGGCCCAGTCCATGATCAGGCACTCGACACTCTTGAACTCATTGAGCGCCTCGCCGCGAATGAGCGGTCCCGGGACGCGCCCGCCACCGAAGACCCATTCGCGCACCGGGATCTGCGAATCATAGATGAAGTGGTTGAGCGGAGGCGTGGCGAACTCGGTGTAGACTTTCTTGTACTTGAGCACGCCGTCCAGCAGCGCCCGCGTGGGCTGCATGCCCTTCACGCCGGTTTCGTTCTGATAGATGGTTTCGCACAACAGGTGCAGGGTCTGGGCGTTGCCCTCGAAGCCGCCGCGCCGCTTCATCAACTCCTGCAAGGTGCGTTCCCCGCTATGGCCAAAGGGCGGATGCCCCATGTCGTGCGCCAGGCAGCTGGCCTCGACCAGGTCGGGATCAATGAAGAAGTCATCACCGAGCGGATCGCCGCGGCTGCGCAGCCAGGCACAGATGGAGCGGCCGATCTGGGCGACCTCCATGGAGTGCGTGAGGCGCGTGCGGTAGAAGTCGTATTCGCCGCTCAGGAACACCTGGGTCTTGGACTGCAGCTTCCGGAAGGCATGCGCATGGATGATCCGGTCGCGGTCGATCTGGAACGGGGTGCGGTAGTCGGTTTTCCGGCTGGAGCCCCACTCCTGCATGTCAAAGGCGTTGTAGAATCGGTTTTGCGGCATGGACGAAAACAGCACCAAAACAGGTGCCTCACCCTGACGCCAGCCTTATGGCTCGTTGGCCCTCCGGACGGTTTCCACCGGGATGACCTTCGTCCCCTGCAAGCTTGCCCCGCATCACCCGTCCTCCTAGCGTGCCGCTCCATGTTCCACACGCTCTTCCCCACTGCCTTGGGCACCTGTGGCATGGCGTGGAACGACGCGGGGCTGACGGGTTTTCAACTTCCCGAATCGACCGAAGCAGAAACTGAACGAAACTTGGTGGCCACAACCTGCAGCTTGCCGGCGCCCAATCCGCTGCCCCCGCAGGTGCAGGCGGTCATCGAACGGGTGCAGCACCATCTGCAGGGGAAGCTGCAGGATTTTTCCGACATCAGGCTCGACTGGAGCCAGGTCAGTGAATTCCAGCACGCCGTGTACCTGCAAACCCTGGCCATCAAACCGGGCTACAAGAAGAGTTATGGCGAAATTGCCCAGCTGCTGGCGCTCGGACCCGCCGCCGCGCGGGCCGTCGGCACCGCCCTCGCCACCAATCCCTGGCCGCTCCTTGTCCCATGCCACCGGGTGGTTTCAGCCGGTGACAAAATGACGGGGTTTTCCGGGCCGGGCGGCGTGTTGACCAAGACCCGGCTGCTGGCCCTCGAAGGGGCCGAGTTGCTGTCGGAGTGACGGCGGCGTTTTCCGATTGAGCCGCCATCCCGTCCCCATGAAACCACGCTTTCCCGCCGCCGCGGTCGCCCAGTTGAGCAAAGCCGATCCGGTCATGAAGGCGCTGATCGAACGCGTCGGCCCCTACGCTTTGCAGCGGATCCCGGCGGACACCCTGTTTGAGGCCTTGCTGCGCTCGATCGTGTACCAGCAGCTCCATGGCCGGGCGGCGCAAACGATCCACGGGCGCGTCCTCGCGACCCTGGCGGAGAGGGACGGGACGACGCCGGAATCGGTGGCGAAGACCACGGACGATGCGCTGCGCGCCGCCGGCCTGTCGCGAGCCAAGCTGCTGGCCATCCGCGATCTGGCCGCGAAGTGCCTGGACGGCACCGTCCCCACCCTCGTTGAAGCCCGGCGGCTCAGTGACGAAGCGTTGGAACAGCGCCTTACCGCGGTGCGCGGCATCGGTCCGTGGACGGTCCACATGTTGCTCATTTTCACCCTGGGCCGGCCCGATGTTCTGCCGACCGGCGATTTCGCGATCCGCCTCGCCTTCCGGCAGCTTTACCGGAAACGCCGGGAGCCGTCACCCGCCGTCATCATCCGGCATGCCCGGTGCTGGCAACCCTTCCGCTCCGTCGCCAGTTGGTATCTCTGGCGCTCGCTCGACACCAACCTGCCCATTGCTAGTAAATCCCGCACCACTCGATCTTCATGAACAACACGACTTCCGCGCCGTTTGAACCGTTGAACTACCCGGCTGACAGTGTCAGCCGGCTCATGGAACCGCCGATCGCGGTGTTCCTGCCCATGCTGACCGTCAGCGAAGCGACGGACATCGTGCGCGACCTTGCGAGCAACACCCGCATCTTCACCTACGGCTACATTGTGGACGCGACCGGGATTCTCGTCGGTGTGATCACGATGCGGGATCTGCTGCTGAACAATCCGGACGACACGCTCGAAAGCATCATGATCCCGGAGCCCTTTTCCCTGAGCGCGACCGCCACCGTGATCGACGCCATCAAGGAGACCGTGCAGAAGCATTACCCGTCGTATCCGGTCTGCGATCACCGCGGCGTCTTGATCGGGATTGTCCGGGGTTCGAAACTCTTCGAGGAACAGGCCGTGGTCATCAGCGCCCAGGCGGGCGCGATGGTCGGTGTCGAAAAGGAAGAGCGGTCGGGCACCTCGTTCTGGCAATCCTTCAAGTTCCGGCACCCGTGGCTGCAGTTCAATTTTCTCACCGCCTTCATCGCGGCCGGTGTGGTCGGGCTGTTCGAAAACACGATCGAGAAGATCGTGG
>JBDKHE010000368.1:0-16387 GCA_039797805.1 Verrucomicrobiota bacterium | reverse complement strand
CATTCGCCGGAGGACCCGGCGGCGCTCCATGCGGGCCGAATACTCCTGCAGCACCTCGAAATCGGCTCCCAGTCCGAGCTCGAGCGGAAAGGCTTTCACCACCCGCGCAAAGAAACTGTCGAGCGTGCCGAGATTCAGCCGGTGCATGGACGCGGTCACGCTGCGCAGCAGCTTCAGGAAATCGGCCGCCTGCAGACTCGGAACCTCGATTTCCTGGGCGAGCCGGCGGGCGGCCTTTTCATCCTCGGCCGCCCGGGCAAGTTTCTTCAGGATCTCATCGAAGAATTCTCCTGCCGCCTTGCGCGTGAACGTCAGGGCGGCGATCCGCTCCGGCTTGGCCCCGTGGGCGAGCAGGCGCACATACCGGTTTGTCAATGCGTAGGTTTTGCCCGAGCCCGCCGACGCCAGGATCATCACATGCCCGATCCCGCTCATGGCTTGCCCCTCCAGTCCACGCTCGCCGCTGTGCCCTGATGAAAGAACCCGGCGAACACATCATCCTCGTCGCGGGGCGACACCTCCGTGGGCGGCCAGAATTTTCCCGCCGTGACGTCCGCGACCACCCCTTCCGCACAGCGCATGGCGGCCGACCGCCACGTTTCATCGTAGTCTTCCCAGACCACCAGTGCCGTTTCGCCGACCGCCTTGGGCAGATTGAAGTAACCAGCCCCGACGTTCCGCCCGAACTCGTCCGCCAGCGCCGCCAGATAAAGCGGCAGCTGCAGATCGGTCCACACGAGGTGCTTGTCCCCGATGGTGAAGCGGGCCCATTCCGGCGCACTTTCCTCGCGACGTTCGTTGCGCACGTGCGCGGCGAGCGGTGAAACGCCGCTGTCCGAGGTCTTGTAATCAATCACCCGCCACGCGCCGGTCTCGAGATGCCGTTCGATCCGGTCGATCTTGGCACTCACCGTGACCGCGCCCAGCTTGAGCTCGAATTTTCGTTCGACGTGCTCGATCACCCAACCCGCCGCCCGCTGCTCGGCCTGCAATTCGGCGGCTCGCCCCAGTCGCTGACGCGCCGATTCGAGCTGCACGAGCAGCGGCAGGGTCAACTCCGCGCCGTAGCGAGTCCGCGAGTGGCGGTCCACCTGCCCCAACAAGAATTTCTTCAGCTCGGCGGGGTCCGTGCAATCGCGCAACGCCACCGCCTTCCCCATCTCCTCCAGCGCCGCGTGGCAGAGGATGCCGAAATCCAGCGCATCCAGCTCGTTCTTGTCCGGGTCCACCGTCTCGAGCTCGACCGCATGTTTGAGATAAAACCGGAACGGACACCACAGATAGTCGCGAAACGCTGTCACCGAAACCCGCGTCGGCGGCGGCACTACGGGCGGAACCAGGCGCCAGGCCCGGCGCCAGGATGGCGCGGCACGGGAGGCATCCACCGGACGAAACAACGCCGCCACCCTCGCCGGCAGTTCCGCTTCCTCACACTGCAGCAACAATCGGGATGGCCTCAAGGGATCGCCTGACGCCGACATTTTCCCCACGAGCAGATCCAGCCGACCTTCATGCCGGCGGCTGGCCTCCATCGCCGTCAACAGGTAGGCATCGCGCGCGAATCTCGCCTCATTCGTCTTGAGCCCCAGACGCCCACGCAGGGTCTCGGGCAGAAAGGGATCACCCACCACCGTCTCGGGCACCCGTCCGTCATTCAGGCCCGTGACCACCAGATGGGGCGCATTCTCCCAGAGCAATTCCAACCAACCGAGCAGGTCGACCGCCCCGACCGGACGTGTTTCGAAACGGAGACTTTCCCCGAACTGCGCCAACACCAATTCCCACCACTCCGCCGCGGCCAGATCCGGGAATTCGGCGCCGATGGCCTCGGCTTCCCTGAGCAAGTCCATCCAGACCTCCGCCGACTCGACGAAGGCCGGGTCGCCCGCGATGCGACGGGCGCCAAACAGCTCGGACAGCACGGAAGCCGCATTCGCCGGAAACACCCCTTGGGTGAGCATGGCCCCGAGATCGCGCGCCCCTTCCAATGCCGCCCGGGCCGCCGGCCTTTTCGCCACGTGAGCCAGCGCCGCCTCCACCGACGTGGGCAGATGCCAGGTGTGCAGCTGGTCGAGTTCGCGCAACACCCGGGCCGCTGACACGCCACCTCCGCCCCGGCTGTCGAGCCAGGCCAGAAAGTCAGGACAACGCGCCAGAGTCTCGACCGATTCAAAGGAAGGTTCCCGCACCAGCGTGGCCAGCGCGCTGAGCAAGGCATGGAGACGATCTCCGCGGCGCGACCGACCACCCGGATCAAACACCGCCACCCCGGCGTTTCTCAAAGCGCCGGCCAGCACCGGGGCGACTTCCGCGTCACCCAGACCAACGGCGAGCACACCCTCCGGCTCGCCATAGCGCCGCGCGAGGTCTGTGACGAACGCCGCCTGCTGGGCCGCGTCGGCACAAAGATGCACCTGCGAGGAAAAGTCCTGCAGCTGCAATGGACGCAGACCCCACGATTCCACGCGAGGCCGCCCCCACTCATCGAAAGCGTCAGCCTCGTTTTCTGAAGCGTAGATCACGACATCCACCGCCAGCTGTCGGGCGAATTCCGCCAACACGGCGATCGCCAGCGGAAGAGGATCAGGCGTGGCCAACAGCACAACGCGCGTGATGCCATCCGGCAGCGCCGACGCCCGGGCCGAGGCCAGGCGCGCGGCCTGGGGCTCCACCCAGCCATGCGCTGCCAAGCGTGCGTCACAACGCTTCTCCAACTCGGCCAGCTGCAACCAGCGTTCAGTCTCGGGCAATCCCTCGCCGGCCCGGCGAACCACATCGCCCAGGCGGAGACCGTTTTCACCCAGGGCCGTTTGCAAACGCTGCATCTGGGTCGCCAGCCGCACCGCCCAGGTGAAGTTGCGGACGGGCGGATCGACCGGAAATACCGCGCGAAACTCATCGTGATCCACTTGGTGAATGGTCTCGGCCCACGCCAGCTGCGCGGCGAGCCGGGTCGCCACATCGGGGCCGATGGCGGCCTCGACCAGATCCTCGGGCAATTCGACCCGCGGCGCCAGCACCGCCGAACCACGGGCCGCCGCCAGTTCCGCCAAGGCCTCGCGCAGGCGGCGGCCGGACTGCCGGGTCGGCACCACCACCAGCGTGCCACTCAAATCCAGCGGCCCGCCGCCAGACCAATCACCCGCCAGCCAATTCGCTGCCTGCGGCAGGAGCGGACGCTCCCACGACAGAAAATGACGGCGGACGTTGAGGGGCGTTGGCACAGCCACCCATGAACGGGGATCATCGTGCTTAATTCAATCCCGCAGAAACACCGACACCCAGCATGCAATCCCCATGATTGTGTCCGGATCGGCCCCAATTCTTCAGCCCCGGGAAACACTCGTTGCCCTTGTTATCACCAATCAACACGCCCCCCCTGACGGTCCAGCCCGAAGCATTCACCCCTGAGGTGAGAGGCCTTCGGGAGACCACGTGCCTCAATTCGTGAAGATCAGTGTCATTCGTGTCTCCGACTGCGTTTTCTAGGATGAACTCTCTCCGGGAAGAATTGCCGGTGCTCCCGCTGCCGCTTCAGGCGGCGGCCGAGCTTACCAAATCCCCGGCGGCACCAGCCAGCCTTCGTGACCTGCCAACAAAAAGCCCCGCCACCTTGCGGCGGCGGGGCTTAAAAAGGGAAATCGCAGAGGCTTACTTCTTCGCGAAGATATACTTCGAGAGCTGCGACTTGTGGTTGGAAGCCGCGTTGCGGTGGATGACGTTGCTCTTGACGGCCTTGTCGAGGGCGGAGCTGTAAGCGATTGCGGCGGCGCGCGTCTTCTCGGCGTCGGTACCGGCGGCGTTCTTGGCGACGGCCTTGGCCAAGGACTTCAAACGGGTCTTGATGGCTTGGTTACGCGCGGCGTGGCGCAGGGATTGACGGGCAGCTTTGATTGCAGACTTGGTATTGGCCATGGCGAAAAGTGTGATTGGAACGGTTTAAAACTCAGAGGCTGGCCGGTGAGTCAAGGGAGATTTCTATTGCTTGGCACCGATCAGGCCGGTGCATTTGCATTAATCCACGATGAGCCTAAAGGTCCGATTGATCATATTGTTGGGCGTGCTCACGGTTGTTTTTCTGACTTCACTGCAGATCATCCGTAAACTGAAGCTGGATATTTCGGCAGAACAGCAACGGGAGTCATTGATAGCCAGCAAGCTAGAGCTGAAGAAATGGATCGATCTCACCAATCAACCGCTCAACCGATTTGTTGCCGATTTTGCGACTTGGAGCGAATTGGCCACCTTCCTCCGGCAACCCGATCCGCGCTGGGCCGAGAACAACCTGAAAAGCAACCTGACCAATTATTCTGCCCATGTCTTGTGGATCATGGACGGCAATGGTAGTGTCATCTACTCGGCCCAAGCCACCCCTGATCCCCCCCTCCCCCCTCCAGCCCTGTTTCGCGATTGGTTGGAGAGAAGCGGCCGAACCCCGAAGGACAGTTTCTTCACCGAAAGTCGCGACGGGTTGCTGGAGATTTGGTGCCGCCCCATTCCCGCCGCTGATGCTGGCGGGCCGAGAGCCGGATTCCTCGTCATCGGGCAATTGTGGAACGACCGCCGGCTGGTCACTCTCGGTCGCCTCGTGGAATCCGAGCTCCAACTGGCCCCTCCCCGCCAGCCCGAAACCCGGATCAACACCCTGCCGCTGCTGGACGCGCGCGGCGATCCGTTGCGGGTGCTGATCATGGCCTCCCCGGGTTCCGACCTGACCGGCTACCTTAATCACGACTCTGCCGTGATCTATTTGTTCATCAGCTTTGTCCTGCTCGTGGTCGTGGCGCTCTGGATCGTCGTTCGCTCTTGGATCCTGCAACCCCTTGACCGCATCGGGCTGAGCCTCGCCCAGCAAAGCGCGGCCCCTCTGAGTCCATTCGTGAACGAACCGACGGAGATGGGCCGGCTCGCCCAGTTGGTTGCCACCTCCTTCAAACAAAAGGCAGCGTTGGAACAGGAGATCCTGGTACGCAAAAGGAGCGAAGCCGCCCTGCGCGAAAGCGAAAACCAAGTTCGGCAATCGATGGACCAGCGCAACCGCCTCGCCCGGGACCTCCACGATGGCGTCATCCAGTCAATCTATGCGGCCGGCCTCGGCTTGGAAAGCGCGCTCACCCAGCTGAACAAGGACCCCGAAGGGGCCCGGTCCCGGCTCCAGCATTGCCGCCAAAGCCTCAACGAGATCATCCGTGAGGTCCGGGGATTCATCGGCGGCATGGAGCAAACTGAGCCGCCACAGCGTGGTTTCGCCCGGGAACTAGCCGTCCTCACCCGGACGCTGCAAGCGCTTTGGCCGGCCATAATCAACGCCAGTATCGATGAGTCTACCGCACGGCTCCTGACCCCGTTCCAAGAGTTGCAGGCCCTGCAAATTTGCCGTGAATGCATCAGCAATGCCGTGCGCCATGGCAACGCCCGCAAGATCGATATCGGGCTGGAAAACAATCAAGGACAGGGCCGCTTGCGAATCCGTGATGATGGCGGTGGCTTCGATCCCGCGGAGCGCCGCGAATCAGGCAGCGGCCTGGCCAACCTCGAAGCCCGGGCCCGCGAACTTCGCGGCGAACTGCAGTTGCTTTCGCGGCGCGGCGAGGGTTGCACCGTCACGATTCTCTTCCCGCTCACTCCGGCCTCCCCATGATTATCTCTTCCTCCATTCGCCGGCCGGCCGCCCGCACGGGCTTCACCCTCCTCGAGGTGATGGTGTCCGCAGCGATCCTTGCTCTCGGCATCGCCGGCGTGGTGACCGTGAGCCAGCAAGGTCTGCTGGCGCTCGACACTTCCCGGCATCTTTCCGCCGCCAGCTCGGTCATGCAATCGGAGATGGAAAGGCTGCGCCTCATGAGCTGGGCCAAGCTGCAGATCGTCCAGGATGCCGGAAACCAGGAAGTGCCGGTGGACGAAAACCAGGGGCGCTACACTTGCCTCCGGGAAATCAAGAACGTGAAACCCGGCATGAAGGAGATCACGCTGGTCTCCACTTGGAAGGGCATGGATGGACAGACGCATACCGCCCGACTGGTCACCCGCTACGGCAAAACGGGACTCAATGATTATTTCTACACCGCGCACTGAGATGGCCAGACAGCCCACTTCCCCGAACCAACCGCCCTCTCCCGCCGAGGCCGAGCGCGGCACCGTCCTGATCGTCACGATGCTCGTGCTGGCCCTGCTCGCCATGGGGGTCGGCAGCTATCTGTCCCTTAATCTGAATACCGCCCGGCAGGCTCGTCATACCTATCACTCCACCGCCTCGTTTCATCTCGCGGAGGCCGGCGCGGAGGAGGCCGTGTGGTCGCTTAACCAGGGGCGTTCACCCGAGGCGTGGCGCGACTGGACCAACCGGCGGCCGGCCGCGTGGCGCCGGTTCACCGGTTTCGACCTCGGTGGCGGAGCGACCGGGTACGTCAAGGTCTACGTGAGCGACACCAACCCCGCCGCCGGCAGCAAACCGCTTGCCGTCGCGGAAGCCACGGTCGTCTCCCCCGGCCTGCCCCCCAGCACCCGCATGCTGGAACTCACGCTCGGCCGGCGGTCGTATTTTGCCAATGGCATCGTGGCCCGGGATTCCGTGAAATTCGCCGGGCGGAACGTCTCCATCGACAGCTGGAATTCCGATCCCGACAACGATCCGGGCACCGCCCCCGTGCCCTACAGTGCCGGGGTTCGCAATGATCGCGGCAGTGTCGCCACGAACGCGGTGGAGAACAATGCCATGCTGGTCAACCAGGCCAATGTCTGGGGCTATGTGGCCACCGGCGGCGGCGTCCCCGAGGTGGGCGTCAATGGCTCCATCCGCGGCGCCGACACGCCGGCCGGCGTGCAAATCGATCCCGCCCGCGTGTCCACCGATTTTGCCTCCGATCTTCCCGTGCTGTCGGCTCCGGTTGACGGCACACCGATCGTCACGGTGGGCGCGACGCTCGGCATCGCCGGCCAAACCACCAAGTGGCGGTGCCAAAGCATCCGTCTCAACGGACGCGACACCCTGACCATTCTCGGAAACGTGATTCTCGTCCTGACCAACACTGTGGGCTCGGCCCTGGAAATCACCGGCAATGCCTCGCTCATCATCCCTGACGGCTCCAGCCTCACGATCTATGCGGAAGCGGACATCAAGATCGCGGGCAACGGCCTGGCCAATGCCAACAGCCGGCCGGCGAGCTGCCTGGTCTACGGCACAGGTTCCGATCGCTCCGGCCAAACGATCCAGATCGCCGGCAATGGCGCGCTGAAGGCGGCCGTCTATGCCCCGAACGCCGCGCTGCAGATCAACGGCAACGGCGATGTGATGGGGTCGCTGGTCGGCCGGGAAGTGGCCTTCAACGGCGAAGCCAGTTTTCACTACGACGAATCCCTCGCCGAGCCGGCCGAGGACACTCCTTTCAAGGTCACCCGCTGGCGCGAGCTGACCGGTGCCTCCGATCGCGCGCGCTGGCAGTCGGTCTTCTCCGGTTGGTGATCGGTTTGGCTTTGTCTCAGGAACCACCCGCCGCCACCTTCGGATTCAGCCCGCCATGAACATTCGCACCCGACTCTTTCTGCTGCTGGCCGGACTGCTGGCTGCCTTCGGGGTGGCGGCGGGACTCCTGCAGCGGGCCCACCGGTTGGAGGCCGAATCAATCTTGGCCAACCTGCAACAGGAACGCAGCGAGTTGCTTGACCGGCTGTTGGAGCTGACCGGCCATCCGCTGGCCAGTTTCGCCAGCGATTATTCCCTGTGGGACGAAATGGTGACGTTCACCGAAACGGCTGATCCGGCCTGGGCCGCGACCAACATCGAGGCCAGCCTGCCCAACTTCAACGCGCAGGCAGCCTGGGTCGTCCAACCCGACGGAAACTTGCTCTACTCCGTCAAGCAAACAGAGACACAGAACATCGCACCTCCCCCACTCAAAGATCCGGCTTTTCTGGACCTGCTGCGCAGCAGAGGCGCATTGCACTATTTCCAAGAATCCTCGGCCGGTCTGGTTGAGGTGCGCACCGGTCCGATCTTGCCCTCGGACGACACCAAGCGCGAGCAAACCGCCCGCGGCTGGTTTCTGGTGGCCCGCGTCTGGAATGACAAACTCCTGACCCATCTGGGCGACACCATGGGCAGCGCGGTGTCCTTCGCTCCCGCCGGCGGCGGCCCACCGTCCTCGATCAACCTCGCACGTCCGCTTCCCGACTGGCACGGCCAGCCTACGCGGACCCTGCACGTGAGTTATCAATCCGTGGCGGTTCACCGACTGCTCGAAGGCAACAAGGACGAGACGCTCTTGTTGTACCTGTTTGGTATTCTCGGCATCGCCGCCGTGGTTTTCGGTGTGTCCCGGTGGGTCGTCCAGCCCTTGCGCCAACTCGACGCTTGTCTTTCTACTGGCGGCGCCCAACCCATCCTTTCACTCCGGAATCAGCATGATGAATTCGGCCAGCTGGCCCGTCAGCTGACCAAGTCGTTCGAACAACGCGATGCCTTGCGCATCACCGAGGAAAACCTCCGGCAGGCCGTCGAGTTGCAGGGTCGTCTCGCCCGAGACCTCCACGACGGCATCATTCAGTCGATCTACGCCACCGGCATCGGTCTTGAAATCGCGCAGAAACAATTGGTCACCGATCCAGACGCAGCCTTGAAACGGCTCCATGCCTGCCAAAAAACCCTCAACGACACCCTCTGGCAGGTCCGTCAGTACATCGATGATCTGGAGCCCGAATCCGTTGCCGACCAGACCCCGATTCAGTCCCTCACGACCCTGGCCGCGACCATGCAGTCACTGCAGTCGATTCCGATCGTTTCCGAGATCGACCCGCACCTGGCGGCCCGGATCACACCTCCTCAGGAGATGCATCTGCTGAAAATCACCCGGGAACTTCTCAGCAATGCTTTCCGGCACTCGGGTGCCAGTCAGGTGAAGCTCAGCCTCAAATCCCTGCCCGACGGCCGGATTGAACTGGCCGTCTCTGACGACGGGCGCGGATTCGACGCCGCCAGCTACTCCGGCAAAGGCCGGGGACTGGCCAATCTCGCCATCCGCGCCCGCGAGCTCGACGCGGAGCTCCTCATCGACGCAGCCCCGGGAAATGGTTCTCGAATCTTTCTCCGGTTTTATCCAGTAACTTGATTGCCCATGCCCACCGCGAAAGAACTCTCGATCCTCATTGTGGATGACAGCGAACTGGTGCGCACTGGTTTGAAAGCGCTGCTCGAGCTGTTTTCCGAAAACAATGTCCCGAAACTGAAGGTGGTCGGCGAAGCGACCACCGTTGCCAAGGCGATCTCCGAGGCCCACCGCCTGAAACCCGACGTGGTGCTGCTCGACGTGCGCCTGCCAGACGGGTCTGGCATCAACGCCTGCCGGCAGATCCTCGCGGCCGATCCGGAGTTGAAGATTCTCGTCCTGACCTCGGTCATCGACGACAACCTGGTTTATGAAGCCATGATCAACGGTGCGCATGGCTACCTGCTCAAGGAGATCGACGCCCAGGGCCTCTGCCAGGCCGTCACCGATGTCGCGATCGGCAAGTTCATCCTGGATCCGACGCTCACCAGCCGGGTCCTGACTCTGGTCCACACCACCAGCAACAGCAGCAATCCTCCCATGGAGGCGAACAAGCTCTCCCTGCTGTCCACCCAGGAGCGGCGCGTGCTCGCGCTCGTCGCCGAGGGCAAGACCAACAAGGAGATCGCCTCCCAGATGGAGCTGAGCGACAAGACCGTTAAGAATTACCTGAGCAACGTGTTCGAGAAGCTGAAGATCAACCGGCGCTCCAAGGCGGCCGTGCTTTATCTGGAGAATCTCGGCCGCCAGTGACATTTGGCCCTATCGCCTAGGGCCACAATCCTAGGCCTATCGCCTGTTACGCAAATCCCGGATCCCGGGTACTCTGCGCCCATGCACTTCGCGTCTTCCACGTACGCTGGCCAGAAACGGCGCCGCCGTTCCAATTCTGCCTTCACCATCGCCGAGGTCGTCGTCGCCAGCTTTGTCATGGCCCTGGGCATCACCACCTCGATCATCACGTTGCAGTCCGGCTACAAGGCCATCGACACGGCCCGGGGCAACACCCTGGCGTCGCAGATTCTCCAGAGCGAAATCGAACGCATCCGGCTCATGAGCTGGGCCACGGTCACCGACGCGACGAACATGATGGGGGAAAAAACCGTCGACCTGAACGCGGTGTTCTCCAGCAACGCCGAGCTCGCCCGCAAGTTCACCCTGAAGCGGACCGTGACGAACGATGCGTCGCGCGTCGGTGAAGTGGTCGATATCTACCTGCAGGTAACCTGGAACACCTCGGAAGGCCGGAGCCACCAGCGCAGTTTCCAAACCAAATACGTTAAAAACGGACTTTATGACTACTACTACACTCTTGCCGGCCCGTAAGCCGCACCGCCAAGCGGCTTTCACCCTGGCCGAGGTCATGATCGGGGCCAGCATCTCCAGCTTCATTCTGGCGGGGGTGATGTCCACCTTCCTCTTCCTCGGCCGGAGCGGCGCGAATATCCAAAACTACAACGACATGGAGGCCCAGGCCCGCAATGCCTTGGAGCTCTTTGCCGAGGACACCCGTCAGGCCAGCGCCATCAGCTGGACCGCCGACAACGACGTGCTCTTGACGGTCAATTCGATCCAAATCCGCTACGTTTACGACAACAGCAGAAAAACGTTCTTTCGCCGGGATCAGAACACGGGACAACTCCGGGCCTTGGTCACGGGCGTGGTCAGCTTTGAATTCAAGGCCTACGGCATCACCGGTGCGAGTCTCCCTCTGACCAGTGCCGCCGAACTGCTCGCTGCCTCCAAATCCACCAAACAACTGCAGCTTTCCCTGGAGAGCAGTCGCAACACGCGCACGGTTGCCAAGGCGTCGAACACTGTGCTCTCCGCCCGCTTTATCCTGCGCAACAAGCGCGTCACCACCTGAAACCATCCATGAATACACAGCGTCACAACTCCCAGCGCGGGTCGGTTCTGATCGTGGCCCTGATTATCTCCGCCATCATCGCGATCTCCCTCGCCAGCTACATCCGGCTGGGACTCGCCAGCCAGTCCATATCGAACCGCGCCCTCTACAACAACGGCGCCATGAATCTCGCCGAGAACGGCCTGGAGGAAGCCATGTACTCCATCAACAAGATGGTGGCCAACAGCAGTTACAATTGGAGCGGATGGTCCAACGACGGCGTGAATGCCTGGCGCCGCCTGCCTTCCTCCAGCGGAACCTACGCCTTTGACCAGAACGCCAAGGGCTACGTCCGGGTCTACATCTACAATTACCAGGGGATTTCGGCGCCGAAGATCGTCACCCGATCCACGATCACCCTGGGCGGTGCCGGCTCCGCCCCGATTGAGAAATGGGTCGAGGTCCAGCTCAGCAAGACCTCCAAGTTCGCCAACGGCTTGGTCGCCAAGAACTCGATCCTGTTCCGCGGCAACAACGCCACCGTGGACAGTTGGAACTCCGACCCGACCAACAGCGGTGCCTTCATTCCCTTCAGCAATGCGGTGAAAAAGGACAATGGCTCCGTCGGCAGCGTGTCGGTCAACGTGGACTCGGTGCTGGTCAAGAACGCCGACGTCTGGGGCTACGTCTCCACCAACAACGGCCAGAATCCGGCCGACAACGTGGGTAGCAACGGTTCCATTCTGGGCATCGGTTCGGTGAATGACGGCACCTGGACCAATGCCCACGTCGACCCCACCCGCGTCTCGACCCAGTTCTCTGCGAATTTCGACCCGGTCACCAATCCGCCCACCACCGCCTCAACCTCCCTGGTCGCGGGCGCCACCTACGGCACGCTCGGCACCGCCACCACGATCACGAGCACGACCCTGATATCCCTCTCGGGCAATGGCTCGGTCATCACCTTCAAAGGCGACGTCACGCTCATCATCGATGTGGCCGAGGGTGCGCAGGCCATCAAGGTCACGGGTAATAATTCCGGCTTTACCGTGGCCGCGGGTTCTTCCCTCAAGATCTATACCAAGGGGGACATCGACATGGCCGGTCAGGGCATCCTCAACGCCACCGGCGCCCCGAAAAACGTCCAGGTCTACGGCACCAGCACTTCCACCACCCAGAACATCGGTATCGCCGGCGGCGGCACCTTCGGTGGCGTGATCTACGCCCCCAACGCCAATGTCGCCCTGAATGGCGACGGCAGCATGACCGGGTCGGTGGTGGCCAACAACATCACCCTGACCGGCAATGCCAATTTTCACTACGACGAATCGCTCGCCAACATGAATTCCGGCAATCCGTTCCGGGTGTCCAAGTGGAAGGAGCTGACAAAAGCCGGCGAACGCGCGGCCTACACCAGCAAGCTCAGCTTCTGAGCCGCCCGAACCCTGAAAATGGGAGCGGGGCGCGCCGCTTTCGCAACGCGCCCCGCATAAGTACTAGGATCGAAGCCGGTAAGCCGGATTATGTCCGACGCTTGCGCGCCGTGACCTTCATTTCTCTCAACGTCCGCCGAAGCGGACCTGCCCCGCCGTGGCGACGCTTGCGCGCCACCCGTCGGGATGCGACTAACCCGGGACTATCCGACGGGCCGCCGAGTCCCCTATTTAGTCTTGCACCGGATTGGGTTTTTCATGCCGCCGTCGTTGCCTTCGGCGCGGTGGGCTCTTACCCCACCTTTTCACCCTCACTCCGAGTGAAAGTGAAAGTGAGAGTGAAGCGACCGGGTTTCCCCGTCCTTTTCACCCTTTCCTCTCACTCTAACTGCGGAGCAGTTTATTTTCTGTGACACTGTCCATCACGACGCCTTGACGCGCCGTGTCCCCCCTTTCAAAGGGAATCCTGCCCTATGGTGTCCGGACTTTCCTCTCCTTGTTCAATGAACCCGGAGCGAAGGTCTGGCTCCGATACTAGGATTGCCAATAGACCACCCGCCCACACTGGTCGCAAGTGGCAATTTCTGAGCCGGTCTTGGCCATCACCTCGATGTGCGTCGGCACCTTGAGATGGCAGCCGCCACATTTGCCTCCGTTGACCGGCACACAGACCGGGTGCCCGGGCTTCACGGCGAGACGGTCGTAAATCCTGAGCTGCGGCTCCGGGACCTCGGGCCTGGCCACGGCGATCGACTCGATGGCGGTCTTGAGCTCGGCCTGCAATTGCCCCTCCCGCTCCCGCAGGGTGCGGATCTTGGCCTCATGCCCGGCAATGTTCTTCTTCAACTCGGCCTCGGCGGCGGCAAATCGCTTCTTCGCCCCATCAATCTCGTACATGATCTTCAGCTCATCCTCCTCGTAGCCACCGATGATCGCCTCGGTCGTCTCGATTTCGTGCGTCAGGGCCCGATACTCGTCGTTTTTACGCACTTCCAGCTGCTGTGTCCGGTATTTGGCCACTTTGCCCTCGGCGCTTAAAATCTCCGTCTCCAGCAGCTTTTTCTTCGATTCCAAGCCATGCCACTCGGCCTTGGCTGTCTCGATCGCCTGCTTTTCCGCGGCGATCCGGGCTTCCACCGCGGCTATTTCGCGGGGTACGCTCTGCAATTGATGTTCAAGGGTCAGACGGCGACTGTCGCGTTCCTGAAGCACGAGCAGTGTAGCGATACTGAAGGCAGCCATGTTGGGACCACTGTGCGGCGCTCGATTAAGTGGTCAATTTAAACCACCCTGATTCGCGTTTTTAGGCACTCACCGCCACGTATTTCGACCTGTTTGGATAAAGCGCGACCCCCGGCCCGATTCCAGGAAATCAGTAACCTCACTTACCCTTCCCCATCAGCAGCATACAACTCCCGAAAATACCTTGGATTTGCCATAGAAAAAAGTTGTCGAAAACAGGGTTATCCGAGACCTTTTTAGGACCAATTTTTGAACTGAATGTCCGACTCCAACGAAGCCCCGAACAACGCGAATTCCAACCCCGGTGTCGAGACCTACGACGCCAATAAACTGGGCCAGCTCAAGGGTCTCGAGGCCGTCCGCAAGAAGCCGGGCATGTATATCGGTGGCACTGACGAACGCGCCCTGCACCACTGTGTTTCCGAGGTCCTCGACAACTCCGTCGACGAACATCTCGCCGGCCATTGCAAAAAGATCGACGTCACCATCCACGTCGACGGCTCCATCAGCATCCGCGACGACGGCCGCGGCATCCCGGTCGACATCAACAAGGACAGCGGTCTGCCCGGCGTCGAGCTCGTGCTGACCACGCTGCACTCCGGCGGCAAATACGGCCAGGGCGGCTACAAGTTTTCCGGCGGCACGCACGGTGTCGGCGCCAAGTGCGTCAACGCCGTTTCCGAGTGGTTCGAGGTCGAGGTCTCCCGCAACGGCCAGATCCACCACATGACCTTCGAGCGCGGCAAGACCACCAAGCGCCTCGAGGTCATCGGCAAGGCCTCCGGCACCGGCACGCTCATCACCTTCAAGCCCGATGCCGAGATCTTCCGCGAGACGACCGTCTTCCAGGCCGACCGCATTTCCCAGCGCCTGCGCGAGCTCGCCTTCCTGAATTCCGGCCTCCGCATCAACTTCCTCGACGAGCGTCCGGCCACGCCGAAGCCCGAGACGTTCTTCTACAAGGACGGCGTCGTCGAGTTCGTGAAGCAGATCAACACGGGCAAGACCGCCCTGCACGCCGCGCCGATCCGCATCGCCAAGGAGATCCACACCACCCTCGACGACAAGCCGGTCGAGGTCCACGCCGAGATCGTCCTCCAGTACAACGACAGCTACAACGACCTCGTCCTCTGCTACACCAACACCATCCACAACCCGGACGGTGGCACGCATCTCTCCGGTTTCCGCAGCGCCCTCACCCGCGCCATCAACCAGTTCTCCAAGGCCAACAATCTGCTCAAGGACAAGGATCCGCAGATCACCGGCGATGACGTCCGCGAAGGCCTCGCCGCCGTCATTTCCATCAAACACAGCGACCCGAAGTTCGAATCCCAGACCAAGGTCAAGCTCCTCTCCCCCGAGGTCGAGAGCATCGTCGGCTCCCTCTCCTACGAGGGCCTGATGTTCCACTTCGAGGCGCATCCGCCCGTCGCCAAGCGCATCGTCGAGAAAGCCCTCACCGCCGCCCGCGCGCGCGAGGCCGCCCGCAAGGCCCGCGAGACCATCCGCAAGGGCGCTCTTTCCGGTGGCGGTCTCCCCGGCAAACTCGCCGACTGCTCCGAAAAGGATCCTTCCGTGTGCGAGCTCTACATCGTCGAGGGTGACTCCGCCGGCGGCTCCGCCAAGCAGGGCCGCGACCGGCGCTACCAGGCCATCCTTCCGCTCCGCGGCAAGCTCATCAACTCCGAGAAGGCCCAGCTCGACAAGGTGCTCAACAACGAGGAAATCCGCACCCTCATCACCGCCATCGGTACCGGCATCGGCACCGGCGAGGACGACTCCTCCTTCCGCATCGAGAAGACCCGATACCACAAGATCATCATCATGACCGACGCCGATGTGGACGGCTCCCACATCCGCACCCTGCTGCTCACCTTCCTCTACCGGCAGATGAAGGGCATCATCGACAACGGCTACGTCTACATCGCCCAGCCGCCCCTCTACAAAATCAAGCGCAAGAAGCGCGAGCAATACGTCGACAACGACGAACAGCTGAACCGCATCCTCCTCGAGCTCGGCGCCGAGGACATTTTGGTCGCCCCCGCCGGCGCCGGCCAGACCCCCATCGCCCCCGCCGTTCTCGACCAGATCGTCGAGATGCTCGCCGCCATTGAGAAACTGGGCCACGGCATCACGCGGTACGGCGCCTCGCTCGCCGAATACCTCGACCAGCAGGACAAGGCCACCCACGAGCTGCCCCGCTACATCGCCCGCATCCGCGAAGGCAACAAGGAGTCCCACCAGTTCCTCGCCGACGACAAGGCCCGCGCCGCGTTCATGGCGGCCCATCCGGACACCGCCACCAGCGGCACCACGCCGCCGCTCGTCCAGCGCCGCGTCACGATCCACGAAATCTTCGAGGCCAACGAACTCAGCAAACTCCTCAAGGCCCTGGCCAAAGCGGGCCTCGACATCAGCTCCTTCGCCCCGTCCGCCCAGCCCCGCTACACCTTCACCGAAAACGTCGGCGCCAAGACCGAGACGAAGGCCGACCTGTTCTCTCCCCTGGAGATCATCGCCCAGATCCGGGCCAACGGCCGCAAGGGTCTTTCCATCCAACGCTACAAGGGTCTCGGCGAAATGAACCCGAAGCAGCTCTACGAAACCACGATGGATCCCGACCACCGCCGCCTGCTCAAGGTGAACATCAGCGACGCCGCCAAGGCCGACGCCCTCTTCACCCTCCTCATGGGCGACGAAGTCCCGCCGCGCCGCCAGTTCATCGAGGACAACGCGCTGAACGTCCAGTATCTGGACGTTTAATGCGAGTTAATGGTTATGGGTTAAGCGCTATCAGTCGGATCCAGCCGCCGATCACCGCCCCA
>JBDKHE010000367.1:0-7885 GCA_039797805.1 Verrucomicrobiota bacterium | reverse complement strand
TCCTTGGGTTGAAATCTCGGAATGTCGGGTGGGGGTTCGGGCGGGAGAAAGATCCCGGGGGAGAGGCGGGACAGGGTTTCCGGGTCCGGGGATTTGTTCAAAGGTGTTTCAGCGAGCGTTGGAACTCCTTGGGGGCCACGCGGTGGACTTTTTTAAAGCAGCGGGAGAAGTGGAACGGGTCGGAGAACCCCACGCGGCCGGCCACCTCTTTCACGAGGGTGGCGGGATTCATCAACAGTTCGGCGGCAAGGGCCATCTTGCGGTGCAACAGGTATTGGTAGGGACTGAGGCCCTGGTAGCGGCGGAAAAGGCGGCAGAGGTGCGACGATTCCACGCCGACGGCCCGGGTGATGTCGCTGAGCGTCGCCAGCTGGGCGACCTGCGTCTCGATGATAGACTTGCTGCGCAGGAAAGACTCCTCCGCGACCGTGCCCTGGGGGCTGGCGAAACCCTCCAGTTCCTCGAGCTTGAGCAGCAGCACGTCGACGAGCGCCGCACAGATGCGGCCGGTGGTGGCGCGGTGGTGCTGCCCTTCCCGAATCAGCTCCTCCCAGACATGTTGCACCTCCGGGAACATGGCCAGGCGCCGGGCCTTGGCCGGCGGGAAGCCGGCCGACCGCAGCCGGGCGGATATCCGGGCGCTGCGGAAGCACAGAAAATACTTGGCCATGGGCTGGGCCGGATCAGTGCGGATTTCCAGGCGGGTGCGGTGGTCGTAGTGAAAAAACACCCCGGCGCCCAGCGAGGTGGCGGCTCCGTTCAACCGGACCAAGCCGCGGCCGCCCACCACGAGCTCGATCGCGGCGAAATCCGGATGCTCGCGCTGCACGAGATAGTCCGGGTTGCACTGCTCAAATCCGCCATAGGCCGGGACCATCCCCGCTCTGCTGCGGCCGGTCAGTCCGAGGAAGAAGTAGCGTGACCCCGTGACCTGCGTGGACAGGACGGCTTCCGGATGGACCGCGGTGGGCGGGGGGGGCATGGGAGAAAAATCAGACACCCGAGAGAGAAGGCAATAATATCCATGCAAATGCTGACTTTCTCCATGGGAGCAGAGTGGAAACCAGGCTTATAATGATCATCCGTAGTCCTGCCTCGCATACCCCGGCTTTGTCCCTTTCTCCATGAATCCCAGCGTCCCTGTCGCGAGACCCGTCCGTTATGGTTGTGTGATCCGCGTGCGCCCCGAGCGTTTCGAGGAATACCGCCGCGAGCATGTCGCGGTCTGGCCCGAGGTGCTGGCCACGATCACCCGCTGCCATATCCGGAACTATTCCATCTATCATCAGGACGGATTCCTGTTCGGCTATTATGAATACTATGGCTCCGACCATGCGGCGGACATGCGGGTGATGGCCGCCGACCCGGCCACGCAGCGCTGGTGGGCCTTGATGGAGCCGATGCAGGACCCGCTCGACTCGCGTCAGCCGGGCGAGTGGTGGGCCCGCATGGAGGAAGTCTTTCATCTCGACTGAGCCCCGGAAGGAACCCGATGAACCAGCGCCCACTCGGTCAGACCGGTCTCAACGTCTCCGTCCTCAGCTTCGGGGCGTCGTCGCTCGGCGGCGTGTTTCACGCCGTCGACGATGCGGCCGGCATCCGCACGGTGCACACCGCCCTCGATCTGGGCATCAATTTCATCGACGTGTCGCCGTACTACGGGGCCACGCGGGCCGAGAGCGTGCTCGGCCGGGCCCTGCGCGGCGTGGCGCGCGACCGGTATATCTTGGCGACGAAGGTCGGCCAGTACGGGGAAGGGGAGTTTGATTTTTCCGCGGCCCGGATCGTGCGCGGGCTCGATGAGAGCTGTGCGCGGCTCGGGGTCGACTACATTGACCTGCTGCAGTGCCACGACATCGAGTTCGCCGACCTCGACCAGATCGTCAACGAGACCCTGCCGGCGCTGGTCCGCCTGCGCGAGCAGGGCCGGATCGGCCACATCGGCATCACGGGCCTGCCGCTCAAGGTGTTTCCCGCCGTCATCAATCGCACGGACCCGGGCGTGGTGGAGACCATTTTGTCATTCTGCCGCTACGCGTTGAACGATCAGGCGCTCACCGACGTGCTGCCGCTTTGCCAGCAGCGGGGCATCGGCGTCATCAACGCCTCGCCGACCGGCATGGGCCTGCTGACGGCGCGCGGCGTGCCTTCGTGGCATCCGGCCCCGCCGGCCATTGTGGAAGGTTGCCGCCGCGCGGTGGAGTTTTGCACCGCGCAGGGCGTCGACATCGTGAAACTCGCCGTGCAGTTCTGCGTGGCCCATCCGGGGATCGCGACCACGCTCGTGGGCACGGCCAACCCCGACAACATCCGCCAGAACGTCGCCTGGGCCGAGGAGGCGCCCGACTTCGAACTCATCGGCCGGGTCCTGGCCCTGCTGAAACCCATCCACAATCACAACTACACCCGCGGGCTCCCGGCGAATCGCGACCCGCTCGTCGCCTGAACCACCCTTTACCCCATCCCGTCATGAAAAAATCCGCCAAGACCATCCTCCTCATCGCGAACGGCGATCTGCGCCTGTCCGCCAACCAGGCCTGCTGGCCCGCCCAGCAAGCCATGGAACAGGCGCTCACGGCCGCCGTGGCCCGCTTCGGTTACAAGCTCGTCCGCGCCCACGCCTATCAACCCGGGGTGAAGCACGGCTTCATCAGCTCCCAGAAAGAGGGCATGGCCGTCTTCGCCAACCTCGATCCCAAGACACCGATCATCGTCGCCGAGGCGGTGTGGCAGTATTCGCACCATCTCCTGGCCGGCCTCATCTCGCACCAGGCGCCGATCCTGACGGTGGCGAACTGGTCCGGCACCTGGCCCGGCCTGGTCGGCATGCTCAACCTCAACGGCTCGCTGACGAAGGCCGGGGTGAAATACTCCACGCTGTGGAGCGACGACTTTACCGATGACGTTTTCCTCGGCGGCCTCTCCGCCTGGCTCAAGACCGGTGTCGTCAAGCACCGCACGACCCACGTCAAGCCGCTCGGCCGCGCGACCGTGCCGCCCCGTGCCCGCAAGATCGCCCAGCAGATCGCGGCCGACCTCCGCCGCCGCAAATCCATCATGGGCGTGTTCGACGAGGGCTGCATGGGCATGTACAACGCCATCATTCCCGACGAACTCCTGTTCAGCACCGGCGTCTACAAGGAGCGGCTCTCGCAGTCCGCCCTCTACTACGGGGCCACGCAGGTGAGCGACGCCGACGCCCAGGCGGTTTACCAGTGGCTGTTGCGCAAGGGCATGAAGTTCCACCTCGGCACCGACGAGGCCACCGAGCTCACCGAGACGCAGGTGCTCTGGCAGTGCAAAACCTATGTCGCGGCGCTGCGCATCGCCGACGAGTTCGGCTGCGAGTCGATCGGCATCCAGTATCAGCAGGGGCTCAAGGATCTCCTGCCGGCCAGCGACCTCGTGGAGGGTCTGTTGAACAACTCCGACCGTCCGCCGGTCAAGAACGCCGCCGGCCAGGTCATCCGCGACGGCCAGCCGCTCACACATTTCAACGAGGTGGACGAGTGCGCCGGTCTCGACGGCCTGCTCACCAACCGCGTGCACACCGCCCTCGGCCAGCCGGTCGAGAACACCCTGCACGATCTGCGCTGGGGTGATTGGGACCGCAGCGGCACGGCCAAGGAATACGTCTGGGTGTTCCTCATCTCCGGCAGCGCGCCCGCGGAGCATCACATCGACGGCTACGCCGGCACGGATTCGCTGCGCCAGCCCCCGATGTACTTCCGCCTCGGCGGCGGCACGGTGCGCGGCATCGCCAAGCCGGGCGAGATTGTCTGGAGCCGCATTTTTGTCGCAGGGGGCAAGCTCAAGATGGACCTCGGTCGCGCCAAGGTCATCACGCTGCCCGCCGCGGAGACCGAGCGTCGCTGGAAGGAAACGACCGTCCAGTGGCCGATCATGCACGCCGTGACCTATGGCGTGACCCGCGACCAGATGATGGCCCGGCACAAGGCCAACCACATCCAGGTGGCCTACGCCCACTCGGCCAAGGAAGCCGATCTCGCCCTCTACGCCAAGGCCGCGCTCGCGGCCGAGCTAGGGCTTGAGGTCAGCGTCTGCGGCACCAAGGCTGACGGCCGGCCGTTCTGATCCCACCGCGACGGCTCCATCCGCGTCACCCATGAGTTTCACCTTCATCGATACCCACGTCCATTTCTGGGACCAGCAGGTCCTGCCCTGCCCGTGGCTGGTGGAGGTGCCGAGCATTGCCGGCCCGCACACCCCCGAGGTGTTGCGGCGGGAAGCCGGCTCCGGTGCGGAGGGGCCGGCGCAGATCGTGTTCGTGGAATGCGGTGCGCCGTGGCTGGACGAGGTGAAGTGGGTCGAACAACTCGCCGCCCGGGAGCCGCGGATCACCGCGATCGTGGCCAAGCTGATGGTGAACGAAGGAGCGCAGACCGTCGCCGGCCTCGCCGAGCTGAAACGCCACCCCTTGGTGCGCGGCGTCCGCCACCTCATCCAGCACGAACCGGATCCTGATTTCTGCGCCCGGCCGGAGTTTATCACCGGCGTGCAGGCGGTGGGCGCGGCCGGACTGAGCTTCGACCTGTGCTGCTTTCATCATCAGCTGCCCGCGGTCATTCGTCTCGTGTCGGCGTGTCCGGCCACCCGCTTCATCCTCGACCACTTCGGCAAACCGGGAATCAAGGCAGGTCTGCTCGACCCGTGGCGGGAGCACATCCGCACGCTGGCCGCGTTGCCCAACGTGGATTGCAAATTGTCGGGCCTGATCACGGAGGCGGACCACGCCGCATGGACCGCCGGGCAGCTGCGCCCCTACGTCGAGCATGTCCTCGCGACCTTTGGCCCCGCGCGCCTGATGTTCGGTGGCGACTGGCCCGTGGCCAAGCTGGCCGGCACATATCCGCGCTGGCTCGAAACGGCCCGCGCGCTGGTTTCGCATTTGTCCTCCGCCGAACAGGCGGCCATCTTCAGCGGCAACGCCCGTCGCGTTTACCGGCTGGCCTGATCCCGATGTTCTCCCTCGCGCAGAAAAACGCTCTCGTCACCGGTGCCGGTTCCGGCATCGGTGAGGCCATTGCCAAGGTCTTTGCCCAACAGGGCGCCACCGTCTGGGTGGTCGAACGCGATGCCAAGGCCGGCCGCCACACCGTCGACGCCATTCAGGCCGCGGGCGGACGCGCCGAGCTGGCCGAGGTGGATGTCAGTGATGCCGCCGCCGTGCTGGCGCTGGCCGGTCGCTTGCCCCGCATCGATGTCTTGGTCAACAACGCCGGAGTCGGCCACGTGGGCAACCTCCTCGCGACCGCCGCCGAAGACCTGGACCGCCTGCACGCGGTGAACGTCCGCGGGCCCTTCAACCTCTGCAAGGCCTTCGTCCCCGCGATGCTGGCCCACGGCCGGGGCAGTGTGATCAACCTCGCGTCCATCGGCGGCGTAGTCGCCGTGCGGGACCGGCTGGCTTACACCATCTCGAAACATGCCGTCGTCGGCCTGACCAAGGCGCTGGCGCTCGACCATTCCCACACGGGGGTGCGTTTCAACGCCATCTGTCCGGGCCGCGTCGAGACGCCCTTCGTCAAGGCGCGCATCGCCGAGTATCCCGACCCGGAGAAGGCGTATCGCGACATGGCTTCCACCCAGCTCAACGGCCGCATGGCGCGGCCTGAGGAGATCGCCGCTGCCGCGCTTTACCTGGCCGCCGACGAATCCGCGATGGTCACCGGCTCCAACCTCCTGATCGACGGCGGCTGGTCCGCCGGGAAGTGAAAGCAGGATGGATACACGGAACACACAGAATTCTGATCAAACTCCCACCACTCTATTGAACCCTCCCGGCTATTTCTGTGTATTCCGTTTGATCGGTGGCTTTAACCTCAGCTCCCTGCTTTCATGAAAATCATCCGCTATCTCGATTCGACCGGTCACGTCCATTTTGGCAGCGAGCAGGCCGACGGCTCCGCGCTGCGCATCGCCGGTGACATCTACGGCGCCCATCGCGTCACCACCGAGCGCGCCGACGTCCGCAAGCTCCTCGCCCCGATCGTGCCGACGCAGATCCTCTGCATCGGGCTCAACTACCGGCAGCACGCCGAGGAGACCAAGGCGAAGATCCCGGAGCGCCCGATCCTCTTTGTGAAAGGCATCAACGCGCTGCAAAATCCTGGAGACCCGATCGTCATCCCGCAGTACCTACGCAGCGACCAGGTGGACTATGAATGCGAACTCGCGGTCGTGATCGGCAAGGCGGCCAAGAACGTGACGCGCGCCACGGCGCTCAGCCACGTGCTGGGCTACACCTGCGCGAACGACGTCTCGGCCCGTGACCACCAGATCAAGCTGGGCGGCGGCCAATGGTGCCGCGGCAAGTTCTTCGACACCTTCGCCCCGCTCGGGCCCCGGTTGGTGACCGCGGATGAGATCACGAACCCCAACGACCTGGCCATTTCCACGACCCTCAACGGCCAGCAGATGCAGGGTTCTAACACGTCGGACATGATCTTCGACGTGCCGGCCATCATCGAGTATCTCAGCGGCAGCACGACACTCGTGCCCGGCACCGTGATCCTCACCGGCACCCCCCAGGGCGTCGGCATGGCCATCAAGCCCGAACCCCGCTGGTTGAAGCCCGGCGACTCGGTCACCATCGAGATCGAAAAAATCGGCGCACTGACCAACCCCGTGGCGCTGGAGTTGATTTAGGACCGCTGCTTTACCAGAGAAAACACGGAAGACGCGGCTTTCTGAGTCGACCTCGGCTACAGTGCTCCCCTCATCTTCCGTGTGTTCCGTGGTTATGGTTCCGTATTCCGCTCTCCCTTTCCTTACCCCCCTATGAAAAAACTACCCCTCCTCCTCGCCATCCTGTTCGCACCTGTCGCCTTCGCCGCCGGTGAAAAAATCGCGGTGATCCCCAAGGGCACCACGCACAGCTTCTGGAAATCCGTGGAAGCAGGTGCCCGCCAGGCCGGCGCCGAACTCGGCGTCGAGGTCATCTGGAAGGGACCGCTCAAGGAGGATGACCGCGCCCAGCAGATCGGCGTGGTGCAGCAGTTTGTCGCGTCGGGCGTCAGTGCGATCGTCCTGGCCCCGCTTGATGACACCGCTCTCCGCACCCCGGTGAAGAGCGCCGCGGAGCACAACATCCCCGTGGTCATCATTGATTCCGCGCTCAAGGGCGAAGCGGGCACGGACTTCGCCAGCTTTGTCGCCACCAACAACCGCCGCGGCGGCGAACTCGGCGGCGAGGAACTGTCCCGGCTGCTCGGCGGCAAGGGCAAGGTCGTGCTCCTCCGTTATGCCGAGGGCTCGGCCAGCACCTCCGAGCGCGAGGCCGGTTTCCTGGAGGTGATGAAGAAGTATCCCGGCATCACCATCACGGTCGACAACCGCTACGGCGGCGCGACCGTCAGTTCCGCGCAGGACGCGGCCATGAACCTGATCGACAAGATCCGCGAGGCTGACGGCATTTTCTGCCCCAACGAGTCCTCGACTCAGGGCATGATCCTCGCGCTGCGCCAGACACGTCTCGCCGGCCAGAAAAAGTTCGTCGGCTTTGACACCTCGCCGTTTTTGCTGGCCGCCCTCAAGAAGGGCGACGTCCAGGGCCTCGTGGCGCAGAACCCTTCCCGCATGGGCTACCTGGGCGTCGTGACCGCCGTGAAGGTGATCCGGGGTGAAAAAATCGAACCCGCCATCGACACCGGCTGCGTGCTCGTGACCGAAGCGAACCGCCACACGCCCGAGGTCGAAGCGGTGGTCGGGAAGTGAAGCTGACGGGAATCGTGAAATCGGGCATCGGAAATCTGGAATTGAAGATTCCGTTGTCGACACCCCTGCTTGTCATTCTGAGCGCAGCGAAGAATCCATCAGCATGCCCGCAAACCCACCCCATAAACGTTATTGGGTCTATATGCTG
>JBDKHE010000366.1:0-2577 GCA_039797805.1 Verrucomicrobiota bacterium | reverse complement strand
TCGGCAAAGGACCACGGTGGGATTGCCAATCAGGACCGCTCATGAAACCGGAACGGCCCGGACAAGAAAAAGCCCGCTCTTTCGAGCGGGCTTGAAGGGGATCAGGATTGTGCCTCTGGCTTGGGCGCTTCTGCCGGTTGCTCGGCCGCGGGCTCGGTCGGCGCAGGTGCCGGTGTTTCAGCGGCCGGCTCGGCAACCGATGCTTCCGAAGCCGCCACCGGGGTTTCGACCGGTTCGGACTTCGGTTGCGCCGGAGCCGCTGCCACGGGGGCCTCAGGGAAATCCACGGGATCGTGTTCCTCGTCGCCCGAGTCAGACTTCTTGGAGGTTTGCGGCGCAGTGGCGGGAGGCGCGAAGAGTTTGCCGTCGGCGAACTCGGTCACGTAGCCTTCCATCACCAACCACCGCAGATCATTGCTCATCTTGCGGAGTTTTTCAGCCTGTTCCGTAGCCAGTTCCGGGACCGGCGCGGCGACCGGTGCCGCACCCTCGACAACCGGCGCGGCCGGCGCCTCGGAGGGCAGATCGATCCCAAGGTAGATCTTCGGGAGATCCTTCACCTGGACCATCGGGTGTTTCTCGATGAAGTCGATCAGGGCGCTGATCGTCTCGGAGAAGACCTGTCCGGGAACGCGGAAGCGACGCTTCACGGCGCACACATAGGAGACGCCGCGCGAACCTTTCTTGAAGATGGTGAAGCCTTCGCGACGGAGACGACCACGCAGAGCGTTGGCGGTATCCAGCGGGAAGCGGCGTTGGCGCTCGACGTGACCCTCGAGGGCCCGACGGATTTCACCCGCGGGAAGCTTCTCGATGTTCTTACCGTGGAAACGAACCGTCTCCACCGTGCGCACCACCCGGTCCCGGGCATGGGTGAGCAGATGAATGCGGGCTTCCTCGATATTGTCGAAGCTGACCGCAGCAGGGGCGGCGGGAGCCTCGGCGGCCGGAGCCTCCGAAGCCGGGGCCGACGGCGCTTCGCTGGCCGGAGTCTCGGCAGACGGGGCAGCCTCACCTTCCGCAGAAGCGGCGACCTCGATCGGCGGCGTGGTGGCATTCTTGGCAACCGGCTGCTTCCAGGTGTAGCGCGTAGTCTTTTTCATCTTCTCCAGCCACGCGGCCGCGACCTCAGGTTCGCGCACCGAGACGATGTTGTCGCGGAAACGGTCAAAGGACATGCCCTTGATCTTGGCGGCATAATGCTGCTGCAAGATCTGCTGGTAGCGGTGGTAGTTCGGGGGTCCGAGCAGGTCGCCGGTGACACCGCACTTGTTGATGATCGGGTAGCTGCCCTTGGGCGGGTCGATCTCGACCTCGGAAGTTTCAAAGAAAGCTCCCAGGTTGTTCGCGAGCACGTGCTGGATGGCTGCGTCCTCCGTATCAAACGGCAGGTGATCGGGCAGCGACATGTAGAGCGGCTCCGGCTTGCCGGCGGGCTGGCCCTCGGCCGCCTGCGGGCGCGTGCGCTGGATCACGACGACGAAGCGATCGTTCTTTTCCAACACTGCCTTGGTGATTTCAAAAAGCTGGAAGGTGCGGCAGGAAGCACGCACGGCCTTCACGATGGCGGCGAAACCGGTGTCTTCCGGATAGCACGTCGCCGTGAAATAGGGACTGATGTACGGAGCGCGGTCGAAGGACTGACCACCTCCACCCTCACGACGATCGCCGCGGAACTCGCCGCGCGGCTCACCGCGGGATTCGCGACGCGGACCGCCCGGACCGCGGTCAAAGCGGGGCCGATCACCTTGCGGCTGGCCTTCACCGGCAGGAGCACCCGGACCACCGGGAGCACCGGCGGGTTTGCGAAAGCCGCGGCGATCAGGACGGGGAGCACCCTGTCCCGGGCCACCCCGATCCCGGCGCTCGCCGCGATCAAAATCGCGTTCACGGCGGCCAGGCGAGACCGGTTTCACCTCGGTCCATTGGGTGCCAAAGTTGAAGGTCTGCAACTGACTGAGGTCGATTTTATTCAACCCCTGTTCGTTGGGTTCATTAGCAGGCGTATTGTCGTCCATGAAGGGCGTTAAACGGGCGTGGTTACCCGGTATGTGTCTTGGTTGTACTTGGAGTTCCACGCGTCCGGTCAGGCCCGCGGGAGAAGACAGTGTGCCTTGGGAGGAAACTGCTAGGCAAGCGCATTTCGGGGCTTTACAAGCCTTCGCGGATTTACCTAAGTCACCGTTCCTATCGTTGGAACGCTCGGGTGGTGGAATTGGTAGACACACACGTTTGAGGTGCGTGTGCCGTAAGGCGTGCAGGTTCGAGTCCTGTCCCGAGCACCAACTGTCGCTAGGAATCCCGCCGGTGGCGTGTTGCCCCGGGACATCGCCCGCGAGGCAGATCAGGCAAACCAGGCTGGCGGTGGCACCGCGTCGCCGCGGAAACGAAGCCTGCTATGACTGAATTCACGTCCTAGGTATTTGACCATGGCAGGTTTTTGACGATGGTGACGCTCAACTGCGCCCATGATCCCACACGCCATCAAGAAGGCCTTGCTTGAGTCATACGCCCAGGCCGGGGGCATCAACCACCTCGATGGGGCCAATCTGCCCTCGCAGGATCGGGTCAACGAGC
>JBDKHE010000365.1:0-6259 GCA_039797805.1 Verrucomicrobiota bacterium | reverse complement strand
GGCAGATCCGTCAATTCAAGGGCCTGCTGCGGCGCAGCGAAGCGCGTGCCGCCGTGCAGGCCTGCGGTCTCCCGGTGAACCGGATAAGGTTTCTGGACCTAGCCTTCTACGAGAACGGGCGCTACCGCCAGTTCGCGCCCGGTGACGCCGATCTCGCCGCCCTCGCCGCCACCCTGCGCGACATTGCTCCCCATCAGCTCTTCGCCACCGGTCATCGCGACGACCCCTCCACCGTGGCAGCCGTCTGCTTCAGCCTGATCCAACGCGCTTGCCGCCAACTCGCCGGCGAAGCCTGGCTCCGCGACTGCCGGCTCTGGCTCTACAGGGGGGTCGACTCGCCGTGGAACACAGCCGAGATCGACATGGCCGTGCCCTTCAGCCCCCGGGAACTCACCCAGAAAATCCAATCCATCTACCAGCACAAGAGTCAGCGGAGCCAGACGGCCGTCGAGCCCGGTCTCCATGAGCTCTGGCAGCAGGCCGAGCATCACAACCGCTCGCTCGCCGAAACCTACGACCGTCTTGGCCTGGCCAACTATGAGGCCCTCGAGGCCTTCGAACTCGGAGAGATCTGATCAAACCTTCCCTACCCGTGTCCCAGACGATTGCCTCCACCACCCCGCCTCTTGAATCCGGTTTCGAACCGGCTGCCCGCTGGAACCGTCGCTTCCGCGGGCTGGTGGCACGTGATCCCCAAGCCCGTTCCGTCGCACTGGCTCTGGCACGCCCTGACGGCACCGTGCTGCGCCACGACTTCCGTGTCCTCTCTGCAGCCCATCCTCAGGCCGCCCAAAACCTGCGCTATGCCGAAAGGCTCCTGAAGTTTCTTCTCTGGCAGCAGGGTGGATCGCAAGTGTTGGTTGCCGGGGCCAGCGATATCGGCACCGGTCTGGCTGCCATCTACAGTTCTTCGGGCGAACGGGCCTTTGATCGCGATTTCATGGGGGGCAAGGTCTACGCTTCCCCTCTCTCCATCGAGAACGTGCAGGCCGCGGACATTCCCGTGGCGCGTGAATCCGGCATCACCCTTGGCCGGCACCTCAAGGGCTGCCGCATCGGTTTCGATCTAGGCGGCAGCGACCGCAAGGTCGCCGCCTTGGTTGACGGCAAGGTCGTCTTCTCCGAGGAGACGCGCTGGGACCCCTACTTCCAGACGGACCCGGCTTATCATCTCCAGGGGATCCAGCAGTCACTGGAGCGCGCCGCGGCCCACCTGCCCCGCGTGGATGCCATCGGCGGCAGTGCCGCCGGGGTCTATGTTAACAATGAAGTCCGGGTAGCGTCGCTGTTCCGCGGCGTGCCGCCCGACCGTTTCGAGCGCGAGGTCCGAAGGATGTTCTTCCAGCTGCGTGAACGCTGGGGTGGCATTCCGCTGGAGGTGGTCAATGACGGTGAAGTCACCGCCCTGGCCGGATCGATGGCTCTCGGTGATGGTGCCGTGCTGGGAATTTCGATGGGCACAAGCCAGGCCGCAGGCTACGTCCGCTCGTCAGGGGAAATCACCTCCTGGCTGAATGAACTCGCCTTCGCTCCGGTGGACTACTCGCCCACGGCACCGCGGGACGAATGGTCGGGGGACATCGGTTGCGGCGTTCAGTATTTCTCCCAGCAGGGAATCGCCCGGCTCGCGACGAAGGCCGGCTTTACGTTCCCGACAGAGGTGGCGGCGCCCGAGCGGCTGGTAGCCGTTCAGGAAGCCATGGCCCGAGGCGATCCGCGGGCGGCCCAGATCTTTATTACCGTCGGCCGGTGCTTCGGCCATGCTCTGGCTCATTATGCTGATTTCTACGACCTGCGCCACGTGCTTGTGCTGGGCCGGGTAACCTCCGGCGAGGGTGGAGCCCTGATCATGCAAGAAGCCCGGAATGTCTTGCAGGCCGAGTATGCGCCCCTGGGCGAAAGAATCTCGATCAGTATGCCGGATGAACACCACAAGCGCCACGGCCAGGCCATCGCCGCGGCCAGCCTGCCCGCTCTCATGAATCACTAACCCCCTCCCCATGAAATTCTCCCGTTCCAATGCCGATATTTTCGTGCCCGCTGGCGGATTAAGTCCGTCTGCCGCGCTTTCCAGCGTCAGCCATCTTTGCATAGCTGCCCATCAAGACGATATAGAGATCATGGCCCATGCCGGTATCTGTGACTGCCTCGATGCGCCCGACCGTCGGGCATTCGGCGGGGTGGTGGTTACCAACGGCGCCGGATCGCCGCGCACGGGGTCATACGCCCAATTGACCGACGCGCAGATGCAGGACGTTCGCCGCCAGGAACAGCAACAAGCAGCCAAGCTCGGACGCTACGCTGTGCAGATCCAGCTGGCTCACCCCAGCGCCGATGTGAAGAAGCCCGGTCATCCCGGTGTCGCAGCCGACCTGGATGCCATCCTCACCACATGCCGGCCGGAGGTTCTTTATCTGCATAATCCTGCCGACAAGCATGACACCCATGTCGCGGTGCTGGCCCGTTGCATCGAGGCGTTGCGTCGCCTTCCCGCCAGCCAGCGGCCGGCGCAAATCCTCGGTTGCGAAGTCTGGCGCGACCTCGACTGGCTCGTGGATGAGGAAAAAATCATTCTGGATTCCGGGCGCCGACAGGATCTCGCGGCTGAACTGCTGAAAGTCTTCGACTCCCAGGTCACTGGCGGAAAACGCTATGATCTTGCCACTTTGGGGCGCCGCTCCGCCAACGCGACATTCCACACCTCCCACTCTACCGATCGCTGCCAAGGCATCACGTGGGCGGTCGATCTGACCGGGCTGGTCAACGATCCCGGGCGCACGATGGCGGAATTTACCGGCGGTTTGATTGACCGACTGAAGGCCGACGTAGTCGCCCGAATCGAGCGCATGGGTTAACGTTGAGCGCCGCTGACGTCGCACTCGATTTTCCCTGGCCGAAGCTTAGCGTCGGCGCCTTCGGCCAGACCCGGCACGCCGAGTCCGGCGGGGCCTTAACGTTGTTCCTGACGTTTCTGGCACTAACCTGACGCGCAGACGGCAGAGCTTCCCAAAGCTAATGCATCCTATCGCTACAAGTGTCATGCAGTGCTTTCGGACCTCCGGTGAAAACAATAGCCTGAGTGCAACCTCGATGGCTCCACTTGTGAGCTCCGGCTTGCACATCGCCGTAAAGAGAAGATTCAAGATCATTTGGTGTTGGTGAGCTTGGTCGTTGCTTGGTTAGAGGGTGAAATCAAGAGTCGTAGGAGTCATTCCTGAGAGAGTGGCGCGATGGTGGGTCATGGTGCGGTGAGTCATGTCGATCACGATGTGGTTTGGACACGCTGGGCTGAGGGTTGGAGAGATCGATACCTAGGCGGCGAAGTTGAGCGTGGTGGGCTCGATGCCGGCGGTGGTGGCCCGGCGATGCGTCATCGTCCTCCGCTTCATATCGATAATGATGTGGTTCGGGCCGTAGGGGTGGTCGCCCTTCCCTGGATTGAGCGTGATCGTCTCGTGCAACATGCCCCAGAAGCCGAGCGGCTGGTGGACGTGGCCCCCCAAGGCAAAATGTCGCGGTCCCTCCCCCGCTAGGCACACATCGCGAGCCTCCTCGTCCCCGTGCGAAATACCGCCTGCGACCATGGAGGTCCTGGCACCGAATGGAGGTGCATGCATGAGCCAAAAGTCGTCCTTCGCGTTGCGCGGCACCGGATCGCACCAACCGATGCAGCGAAATCGATAATCGTGAAACCAAAAGGCGTCCCCATCCATCCACACATCTTTCCGCCGCAGGGCGCGCATCCACTGCGCCCGGTCCTGACCACCGAGGTAGTGGAGGTCGTGGTTGCCGCTGCAGAGTGCGAGCGGGGTCTTCACCGCCGCCAAGTGGGTCAAGGCCGCATCGATCTCGCGATCAATGTCACAGCTAAGATCACCGAGGTTCAGGACGTCACCGGTCAAGCAAACGAGGTCGTAGCGAGGGGCAGCGGCGATGAGCCAGTCGAACCAGGGAATGTGTGAGTGCAGATCCGAGATATGGAGTATTTTCATTACCGTAGAGCTACATAAACGAAGGCCCTCCCGGTAGCGGGAGGGCCTTCGTTGCATGCCTACTGGAATCGCCGGAATCCGAAGGCACTTTCCGCGAATTCGGTCACCTTACTTCGACTGGCGGCCGCGACTTGGGCCATGAGTTCCTCAAATGTACCCAACAGGTCCGGGGCTTCCCAAATCTTCGCCAAAGCGTAGTTGAAGTGATCAATGCCCGCGTAGAAGTCATTCGTGATGAGCGGCGTGGTATGGCCCAGCTGCCGCTGCGCGATGGTGAGGTCGTAATAGCCCGCGAGAAATGCACCGAACAGCTTCCGCAGCGCATGAATCGCCTTCTCCTCGGTAATGCCTTTGAGGTGCAGCCAGTCCACCAGCCCATGCAGCACGTTATTAACCCACCAACGCGTGGAACCGGGGAGGATATATTCGCTGCCGGCGTCCTTGTATTTGTGCAGCTCGTCATACAACCACCGCGTGATCCTCACCTTCCGGCCGCGATTACTCTTCGGCGTGAACCCCTCGCCTTCCATGACGTGAATTGCGGGATGGCCTGCAGATTCAAACCACGACCACTTGGCATGCACGATTTCCTTACGCCGGAGGCCGGCGTGCAAAGCAAGGAGCGCGGCCAGGTAAAAAAGCGGATTGGCGAGCGTCGGCAGCTCATCCCGGATAGCCTTTGCGACGCGCATGATGATCTCATCCGCAGGCAGCACGTAGACCGTGCGGAGGTTTTTGAACAGCGGACTGCTGCGGAAGGGCGTGAGGTCGGGAATGCTCATGCCTTGGTCGCGGAGGTGATCGATGACGCACGGGGCGAGCACCGCCTGAGCGTTACGCAAGTGGCCATTGGCAGTTAGCCGGGCGGTCTTGGACGCCGGGCCCTCGGGGACGCCCTGGACCCGCAGATTACGAAAATCGCGGACAAGCGCGGCTGAAAGATAAGGGCTCGGAAGGCCTAGAATCTCGGCGGTTTCCAGCTTCCGGCCGAGCTTCCACTCGGCCACCTCGCGCACCACCAACTTCACGGAACAAAGGTATTCGTGGACCGTGCTGGCCTTGGCCATATCGAACACGCCCGTGGAAAGCTCGATGCTGTCAATCAGCTCACCCAAGGTGGCGACCGTGGTCTTAGGCTGCTTCACCTTGCTCTGTTCGAAGCCGAGCTGGGCCGTGATGCCACCCGCTCCGATGGAGTTGGCAATCTCGCAGGCTTTCGCCTTCGCTTTCTTGAGGTCAGCCCCAAGCTTGAACCAAGAACGGCGCCCATTGACCTGGGCCCGCATATACCAGGCCTTGGAATAGTAAGTGCGCCCGCCGACAATGCGGGCGATGCGTTGGATCGTGATGCCTCCGGGGAGGACGACCTTGTTTGGATTGGCGATGACGGTAGTGGATGTGTTGTTCACTTTGTATGTTAGCACGGCACGATTTTCTGGCGGAGTTGTGGCACGGGGCCGTAGGCACAGAGCTACGGCTAGGCGCAAAAACGCCCCCGGGTTCTTGCCTTCTTGTCCACGGGGGTCTTCAACCGGCCAAAATCCCTGACCGTCCCCCAACGTCTCCTTGCGTATTACCAGTCAGTTCTGAAACGCTGTGGGATGCTCAGGGACCCTTGGGCGCCACTTAAAATCTGTAGTCCGTAAGGACGTGTGGGTTCGAGTCCCACCCCGGGCACCAGATCGCCAATGCCACAGCTTCAGGGCGCCGGGCTTTCCGCTTCCACCAACTCCACCCGGTCGAGCCGCACCACGCTCTCCTGACCGCCAAAATCCGGTCGGGACGCTTCAGGGAGATAGATCAACGGCTTTTCCCCCGTGATCGCCCCGCGCTGCAAGGGCAGCACGGCCAGGGTGATCTCTCCCGTCTTCAACTCGTCGGCGTATCGGCTCAATCCCAGATCGACCGGCCGCCCGTTGTAGAAATCATCGGTGACAAACCGTCCGCCAATCGCGATCCGGGCCACGTCCCCCACATAGTGGAAGCGCAGCAGCAGATTGCCGGCGGCGGGATCCACATTGTCCGGCAGCTCGATGCGCCACACCGCTGCCTGCGCAAAGTCAGCTTCGGTCGGCGCCGCGGCGACCGGTTGCTTGATCTTGCCGAGCTCGATCCTGCGCAAGTGGCCGGCGGCGGCGAGGGGCATGAACCCCACCGGTACCGGCCTGGCAAAGCGCTTTGCTTCCTCGAACCCCAATTCTCCGGCGCGCGCATCGCGCTCAAGCGCGAGCGATTCAGCCGTGGTGAGCAGCACGATCCGCACGTCA
>JBDKHE010000364.1:0-5538 GCA_039797805.1 Verrucomicrobiota bacterium | reverse complement strand
AACAGTATCAGGCGCTCCAGAAGGTGCTCGACGGGATGTTTCCGAAGCAGGTCGTCCGGATCATCGGCAGCGACGACCAGCATCAGATCTTTCTGGTCAGCACGCGCTCCGACCGTCAGCCCATCGCCTACAACTGGGTGAATCTCACCACCCGCAAGGCCGGGCTGTTCAAGAACTCCGCCCCGTGGATCGACGCCACGCGCATGCAACCGATGCAGCTGATGCAGTTCAAGACCCGCGATGGCCATCGTCTCGACGGCTATCTCACACTGCCCGCCGGTGCCTCCAAGGAAAATCCCGCGCCGCTCGTCGTGCTTTGCCATGGCGGCCCTTGGGTGCGCGACACCTGGGGCTTTGACGGCGAGGTGCAGTTTCTCGCCAACCGCGGGTACGCCGTGCTGCAGCCGAACTACCGCGGATCCACCGGCTCCGTCGGACGTTTCCCCGCCGCCGACCAATACGACTTCGTCAAGATGCACGACGATGTCACCGATGCGGTGAAAACCATTCTCGGCACCGGCCTGATCGACCCGAATCGCGTCGGGATCATGGGTGGCTCGTTCGGCGGTTACCTGGCGGTCTCCGGTGTGGCCCACGAACCCAACCTGTACCGGTGCGCGGTCACCATCGCCGGGGTTTTCGACTGGGCGCTGCAGGTGCAGGCCGAGAAATACGACCAGTACGACCGGCCCTACTACGGCCGCATGATCAAGACCCTGGGCGATCCCCGGGTCGAGACGGCCAAATACGAGGCCATGTCCCCCATCCGCTTCGTGGACAAGATTCGCGTGCCGGTCTTCGTCGCCGGAGGCAAAGACGACCAGGTGGTGGAACTGCAGCAATCACGGAAACTGCTGGCCCAGTTCGAGCGGCACGGCATTGCCCATGAAAGCCTGTTCATCGGCGGCGAAGGCCACGGCATGGCGTTTCTCAAGAACGAGGTCGAACTCTACGCCCGCATCGAGGCGTTTCTTGTAAAACACCTCATGCCCAAGCGGTGATCCGCCGCCCGCTGGCCAGACCCATCCGCAGGGACACCCGGTCGCAAGGTTTTGTTTCCGCCGCGGAAGCTTTCCGGAGCAACCGTCGCGGCGCCTTGCTGAACCCGTGATTCCGACCCCACGCAGAATCTTCGATTGATAACAAAGCATCTCAACCGGCCGACCTCGACTTGAGGACTCGGCAGACTAGCCTGCTGGCGCTACGGGCCGATTACCCCTCCCCAACATGAAAGACTGTGTCCTCACCCCTTTGGCCTGGGTTGTTGCCCTGGCCACCACCGTCTGTACGGCCGCCACCAAGATCGATCTGGAGCGCATCAGTCCGGTCGCTGCGACCGAACAGATACCCATCCAGGATTTTTTCCGGCCGCGCATCCTGCAGGAGCCCAGACTGAATCCGTCCGGCACCCACATCGCCGCACTGATCACCGTCGAGGCGGACAAACATCAGCTGCTCGTCTATGAACTGCAGACCCAGAAAAGCGAATATCTCGGCGGCAGCGGGGACAAGGACATCTACCAGGTGACCTGGCTCAACGACTCCCGGCTGCTGTTCAACCTTGCCGCCCGGAAAATGTATGGGCTGGGCCTGATGGCGGCCGATATCGGGTCCCTGCGGGACAGCTATCCGCTCCTGCAATATTACGGGACGAGCCTGATCGCCGTTCCGCCCAAAGACCGGCTCCATCCCCTGGTCTGGAACCGTTACGACAGCCTCGATGTACAGCGCGACCTCGGGGCGGCGATCGTGAACACCGACATCCGCGGATCGAAGATGATCAATTTGGTCGCCTCGGGCGCCAGTCACACGGATGCGATGGAGGCCCGCGACAACAACGAGCGCCACATCATCACCCGCTTTCCCGAGCCCAAGGGTGGCCTCACCACCGGCTATCTGGCCGATCGGGACGGCAATCTCGCCTACGCCTTCACCGCCAAGGAGGGCGTGCTCACCATGCTCCGGATGGAAGGCGGCGATTGGGTGAAATGCCCGGTTGATCTGGAGGAAATTGATGTCATCGCGCCCGGGGACCTGCCCGGTCAGGTCGTCGTGATCGGCCCGCGACAGGAAGGAAAACCCCGCGCGCTGCAGATGATGGACGCGGCCACGGGCCGGCTGGGTGAAGTCCTCCTGCAGGACAAGGCCTACGATTTCAACGGCTGGATCTATCGCGACCCTGCCACGCAACAGATCATCGGGGCGATGTTCGACCGCAACGGACCGCGCACCGTCTGGTTCCGCGAAGACTACAAGATCCTGCAGAAGATGCTGGACGGCTACTTCCCCCAGTTGTCACTCCGGATCATCGGCAGCAACGAGGCCCAGAATCTGTTTCTCGTCGCCACTTTCTCCGACAAGCAACCCGTCATCTACAACTGGGTCGATCTGGAGAAGCGTACCATCGGCTTGATCAAGAACTCCGCCCCCTGGATCGATCCGTCGCGGATGCAACCGATGAACATCATCAAATTCAAGACGCGCGACGGGCAGCAGCTTGATGCATACCTGACCCTGCCCGCCGGCGCCACGAAGCAAAATCCCCCGCCTCTGGTGGTCCTGCCCCATGGCGGCCCTTGGGCGCGCGACAACTGGGGCTTCGACAACGAGGTACAATTCCTAGCCAGTCGCGGCTACGCCGTGCTCCAGCCCAACTACCGCGGCTCCACCGGCATCAACTGGATGTTCCCCAAGGACGACGAATGGGATTTCCGCAAGATGCACGACGACGTGACCGATGCCACCAAGACCTTGATCGCCTCCGGTTATATCGACCCCCAGCGGGTCGGCATCATGGGCGGTTCGTTCGGCGGCTATCTCGCGATCTCGGGCGTCGTCAACGAACCTGAGCTGTATCGCTGCGCCATCACCAACGCCGGGGTCTTCGACTGGGCTGACCAGGTGAACCAATACAAGTACAACCAATACGACTCCCCCGCTTTCGGCCGGCTGATCCGCAAGCTCGGCTCACCGAAGGAAAATCCCGAAAAATTCGCGGCGATCTCTCCCGGCCGTCAGGTCGACCGCATCCGCGTCCCGGTTTTCGTCGCCGGTGGCAAGGATGACCAGACCGTCGAGATCGGCCAGTCCCGCTCTTTGCTCGCCGCCCTGCAAAAACACGGTGTACCGCACGAAAGCCTCCTGATCCGCGACGAGGGCCACGGCATGGCCAACCTCGAGAACCAGGTCGAACTCTACGCCCGCATCGAGGCCTTCCTGGCAAAACATCTCATGCCCAAGCCTTGAGGCCACGCGGGCAGACCGCCCGCGCTTCAGCCCGCCGGTCCGGACCACGGCGAACTCGCCGTGGCCCGCCGCCTCAGCGGTCGTAAACCTTGTCCGCGTTCATCCAGGGCGTGACCTTCTCCAGCGCGGGGTAGATCGCCCGGCGCAGCTTGAGGAAATTGATCGAGCCGCTCTCGCGGTAAAGCACCTCACCCTTGGTCCCGATGAGCAGCGTGTAGGGCAGCTCGCCGTTCCACTCCGGGTCGAAGGCCTCGATGAAGGCATATTTGTCCTTCTCGCCGAAGATCAGGTTGCGGACGGACGACTTGTGTTCCTTGAGGAAGTTCAGGACCTTGGCCTCCTCGTCGGGAAACTGGGCCGCCACGGTCACCATCTCGAATCCGCGGTGCCGGAACCGCAGGTTCTGCTCGAGCAGTTCGTCAAACTCCGAAACGCACGGGCCGCACCACGTGGCCCAGAAATTCACGAGCCGCAGTTTGCCGGAACCGGCGTTGGCCCGGAGCGCCCGGATGCCGGCCACATCCACTTTCTCCAAACTCACCGGCTCCTTCGCGACCTTCGCGCGCCAGCGCAAGTTGTCTTCCACCTTGTCCTTCCACTTCACCGAGCAGCCGAACACCCGCGTGGTCTTCACCTCGGGCTCGCGCCCCGCCAGCACCGCGTCCAGCGCGTTGCGCGTATCAGGCACGGTCGCCAGGTCCTCGCGCTCCGAGTTGTCGATGCGCCCTTGGAAGGCGAGCTTGCGGTCGGGTCCGAAGATGAAGACATGCGGCGTGGCGATCGCGCCGAACTTCATCGTCAGCTCCTGCGTCTCGCCGTCGTCCAGATACGGGAAATTCCACTGGTGGTCCCGATGGCGGATGACCATCTCCTCGAACGTGTCGCCGAGGTCACCATAGCCCTGTTCGTCGAGGCGGACCGCATCGGCGTGGTTGGGATTGATTGCCACGACCGCGACGCCCTTCGGGCCATATTCCGCGGCGATCCGCTTCAGGCGCGACTCGTAAGCCTGCGCCGTCGGGCAATGGTTGCAGGTGAAGACGATCATCAGGACCTTCGCCTGGGCGTACTCCGCCGGCGCATGATTCTTTCCGTCCACGCCCGGAAGGGAAAAGTCAGGCAAAGGCGCACCGATGGGAAGGACGGGCGGATGGGTGGCGGCAATGGAGGTGACGGCCGCGAGCAGCAGCAAAGGCGTCGCCAGCAGGCAACGCAGGACATTGGGGGTAGTCATCGCTAGCAGCAAAGCCACCAACTCGCTGCGCGCAAGCGGCGGTTTGGTCTATCATAATGACAGGATTGCATGACGGGAAAAGCTGCACACGCTTACCGGTATCATGCTACCCCGAATGACCCGCCTGTTCCTTGTCGCCACGCTTGCCCTTGGACCCGCGCTCTGCGCCGCCGATCCCACGGCCCCTGCGGATGCGAACCTCAATCCCCGCGGTCGCGCTATTCTCAGCTGGTTTCAACAGCTGCAGGCGGGGTCTGAACTGAAACTCGTTTCCGGCCAGTTCGCCGGATGGAGCGGCCGGGCCAGCATCGGCGAACTCGGCAAGATCCACGCCGCCTCCGGCCGCTGGCCGGTGATGATCGGCCTCGACTACTGCGGCTGGGACCAGCAGGGCGAAGCCATCATCGATGTGCGCCAGCCCAACCAACTCGCCACCGAGTATTGGCATGCCGGCGGGCTCGTGAACATCTCCTGGCACGCCCCCAACCCCTCCAAGCCCAACGGCGGCGGACTCAAAGAACGTGGCATGAACCTCGCCGACGTCCTCGCCCCCGGCGCCACGCATGACCGCTGGATGAAGGCGCTCGACGACGTCGCTGCCGGTCTGCAGGAACTGCAGGCGGCCGGTGTCGTGGTCATCTGGCGCCCGTTGCACGAAATGAATGGAGGCTGGTTCTGGTGGGGCGCGCAGGATCCGCAGGTGTTCATCGCCGTCTGGCGCCACATGTTCGACTACCTCACGCACACGAAGAAACTGCACAACCTGATCTGGGCCTACAGCCCCAACCACGGCCAGCAGCCCGCCGACGTCTATTACCCGGGCGACGCCTACGCCGATCTCGTCGGGCTCGATGCCTACACCGATCACATCAACCCCGAAAACATCATCGGTTTTGATCGCTACGCAAAGATCAACAAACCGGTCGGCCTCACCGAATACGGTCCGCACGGCGCCTCCAATCCGCCGGCCGACTACGACTACCGCCGCCTGCTCGACGGCATCCAGAAAAACTTCCCCCAGCTCCGGCACTTCCTCGTGTGGAACGAAAAATGGAATC
>JBDKHE010000363.1:0-6132 GCA_039797805.1 Verrucomicrobiota bacterium | reverse complement strand
GCGCCCGATCGAGGCCTTTAACCTGCCTCACAACACGGATCCCAACGAGAATCCCTTCTGCGCCCTGTTGGCCAAAACCAACCAGACCTGTTCGGCCTGCCTGCAGCTCCAGCGCAAGGTCGAGGAGGAGGCGCGCATGGAGCCCAAGACCCTCAAGTGTTTCGCCGGTCTGTGCGACTCCGCGGTTCCGGTGCGGGTGGGGGAGAATCTCGTGGCCTTCCTGCAGACTGGTCAGATCTTGCTGCACCAGCCCAGTCAGAAGGAATTCAAGAAGTTCACCCGCGAGCTGATCAACTGGGGCGTCGACACGGACCTGAAGCGGCTCGAGGAAGCCTATTTCCAGACCCGCGTCCTGGAGAAGAAGCAGTACGAGGCCGTCCTGCGGTTACTCACTATTTTTGCCCAGCACCTCGCGACCCTCAGCAACGAGCTGATGGTATCTGCGAAGCAGGCGGAGTCACCGATGATATCCCGCGCCAAGGTCTTCATCGCCGAACACCAGCACGAGGAGATGTCGCTGCGTCAGGTCGCGGGCGCGGTGAACACCAGTGCGTTTTATTTCTGCAAGATGTTCAAGCAGGCCACCGGTTTGACCTTCACCGACTACCTGGCGCGCGTGCGGATCGAGAAGGTGAAGAATCTGCTGCTGAACCCGCACAAGCGGATCAGCGAGGCGGCCTATGAGGCCGGATTCCAGTCGCTCTCCCAGTTCAACCGGGTGTTCCGCAAGATTGCCGGCGAGGCGCCGACGTCCTGGCGCGACAAGCTTCACCGGCGCTCACTGGCCGGCTGAGTGATGCGGGGGCTCGTAGTGGAAGGTGTGGGGTTTCTGGACCGGTTCCGTGCAACCCGGTGCGCCCTTGTGCTGGCAGACCGAGCATAGGGTCTGGATCTCTCTCTGGGCCAGGGCCCGAAACAGCAGCAGGACCTCCTCCACGTCCGTCCCCAGTGGCGCGCCGGCCGCGGCCCTCAGCGCCAGTTCCCCGGTGGTGAAATATTTGAGCAACGGGTTAAGTCCGCACGCGCAATAGCCGTGCATCGAGCCCACGACCGGAGCGCAATCACGCAGCCAGTGCTTCGTTGATTTGGTCTCCAAGCCGGAAAAGAGCTGGGCCAAGGTCGCGTCCATCAGGTAGACTAGGGTGTCCGGCCGGCCCAACGGGGTGATGGTCGGCTCAAACTGCAGCAGCTCCACCCACTCCTTTTTAATGGCAGGGCAAAGCGCGGCCAAACTTTGGACGGTTGTGGGGCTCACGGGAATCAGGATGCCACAGCCTGCATTTCGGTGCGCCGCACTGCTTGCCTGCAAATGCGCATTTATTGGACTACTTAGCGACATAAGCAGGGCCTGATCGGCGTCCCCGCGGACGCGAAGCGGGTGAAGTCCCGATCGGGAGCCACACCTTTCCCCCTGGGTGACCATCGGGCGGGCGGCGGCCGGAGTGAGCGTGTTTTGCCAAGCCTCGCAGTTTCAATCGCAAGATATGCGCTGTCTAGGGTGAGGTAAAAACAGTAAGCTTGGGCAGACATACCACGCCATGTCTGTAATTCCATTAACCATTTTCTTCAGCCTGTTGCTGGCCGGCATCTTCGTTGTGCTGTTTGCCCGCCAACAGCACCGTGCCCACCTGACCAGTCCCGAGCGGGATTCGTTGCTGCCCTTGGCCGACGAAGCGTCCCGGACCGTGCCAGACGCCCCCGTCCACGGTAGGTCGCATCACGCCCACGCTGACGACGAATGCGCCGCCGGTCGGCCCGGTCATCCGCCCTGTTCCCGCTGTCGCAAACGCGCGGCTCGCGCCGCCGCGGCCAACCCCTGAATCTCCACGCCCCCATCATGACATCCGGTCAAAAAATAACCATCGAGTTCAACGACAAGATCGTCCGCCAGTTCCTGCTCGCCGCCGTCCTTTGGGGCGCGGTCGGCATGCTCGTCGGCGTACTGATCGCCACCCAGCTCAATTTCTGGCAGGCCAACTTCGGCCAGCCGTTCTTGAGCTTCGGCCGCCTGCGGCCGCTGCACACCAACGCGGTCATCTTCGCCTTCGTCGGCAACATGATGTTCGCGGGCATCTACTACTCGACCCAGCGCCTGGTGAAGGCGCGCCTCGCGAGTGACTTCCTGTCCAGCCTCCACTTCTGGGGCTGGCAGCTCATCATCGTGGCGGCGGCCATCACGCTCCCGCTCGGTCTCACGCGGGGCAAGGAGTACGCCGAGCTCATCTGGCCCATCAACATCGCGGTCGCCGTCATCTGGGTGGTGTTCGCGGTGAACTTTTTCTGGACCCTAGCCCGGCGACACGAGAAGTCCCTTTACGTCGCGATCTGGTTCTACATCGCGACGATCATCACCGTGGCGATGCTCTACATCGTCAACCATCTCTCGATCCCCACCTCCCTCACGCACAGCTACCCGGTCTTCGGCGGCGTGCAGGACGGTCTGGTGCAATGGTGGTACGGCCACAACGCCGTGGCCTTCTTCCTGACCACGCCGATCCTCGGCATCATGTACTACTATCTGCCGAAGGCGGCGGAGCGGCCGGTGTATTCGTACCGGCTTTCGGTGATCCATTTCTGGTCGCTCGTGTTCCTCTACATCTGGGCCGGCCCCCATCACCTGCTGAACACCGCGCTGCCCAACTGGCTGCAGCTCCTCGGCACCACCTTCTCGCTCATGCTCTGGGCGCCCTCCTGGGGCGGCATGCTCAACGGCCTGCTGACGCTCCGCGGGGCGTGGGGCAAGCTCCGCACGGATCCGGTCATCAAGTTCTTCGCCGCCGGCGTCACGTTCTACGGCATGGCGACCTTCGAGGGACCGCTCCTGTCCATCAAGTCGGTCAACTCCCTGGCGCACTACACGGACTGGATCATCGGCCACGTGCACGCCGGCGCCCTCGGTTGGAACGGGTTCATGGCCGCGGGCATGTTCTACTGGCTGGTGCCCCGCCTCTGGAACAAGAAGCTGCATTCCCAGTCGCTGGCCAACCTGCACTTCTGGCTCGGGATGTTCGGCATTCTGCTCTACGTCGCGGCCATGTGGGCCTCCGGCATCAGCCAGGGCCTCATGCTCAACGCCACCGCCGAGGGCGGGACCATCCTGAAGTATCCCAACTTCCTGGAGACCGTGAACGTGATCCGGCCTCTCATGCTCCTGCGGGTCGTGGGCGGCACCCTTTACCTCACCGGTTTCCTGATCATGGCCTACAACATCTGGCGCAGCATCCGCGGCGCGCAGGCGGTCAACGGCTCCATGGAGGTCTACGTCGAGAGCTACACCGAGGAGGAAAAACTCGGCACTGTCGCCACGGCTTTCAGCGCCCCGGTGGTCTTCACCACCCTCGGGCTTGTCGCCTCCTTCATCTGGATGTTCACGACCGGATGGCTGAACATCCTCGGGCTCATCGCCACGGCGTTCTGTGTCCTGCTCGCGATCGGCCACTTCCAGTCCCGCGGCAAGGCCTGGGGTGACTGGTATGACCGGCTTCTGCTCAACGCCATGCCCTTCACCGTGCTGACGTTCCTGGCCGTCGCCATCGGCGGACTCATCCAGATCATCCCCATGCTCACCATCGAGCGTCGCCTGCAGACCGAGGACCGGGTTGCGCAGGTTTACACCCCGCTCGAACTGGCCGGGCGCGATATCTATGTCCGCGAAGGTTGCTACACCTGCCATTCGCAGATGATCCGTACCTTGGTGCCCGATGTGATGCGCTACGGCGATTATTCCCGCCTGGGCGAGTCGATCTGGGATCATCCTTACCAGTGGGGCTCGAAGCGCAATGGTCCCGACCTGGCCCGGGTCGGCGGGAAATACAACCACGCCTGGCACTTTGACCACATGCGGGATCCGCGTTCGATTTCGACCGGCTCGAACATGCCGAACTACGGCTTCATGCACGAGAACAACACCGACTACGCGTCGCTCAGCGCCAAGATCCGGGTCCAGCGCACGCTCGGGGTGCCGTTCCCCAACTGGTCGCCGGCCGACATCGATCGGATCGCGAAGGATCAGGCCAAGGTCATCGCCAAGGATCTGCGTGACCAGGGCCGCTATACCGAAGCTGACAAGGAGATCGTCGCGCTGATCGCCTACCTGCAGTCCCTCGGCAAGAAGTGGGACCCGGCCGGGGCGGCAGTCACAAGCAGCAAGTAACACAATAACGATTCGCCCCTCTCTATTCCCAGAACCTGGATCCCAAACCCTAGACCCAACTCTCCCATGTTCCGACGCATCATTTACGAAGACTGGCAGCTCATATTCCCGGTCGTGGCCCTGGCCGTGGCCTCGCTCGTCTTCCTCGTCGCCGCCTGGCGCGCGAGTCGCATGAAACCTGAACAGAGCGAACGCCTCGCGCGTCTGCCTTTCGCCAACGACTGATCCACGATCATGAACGAGCATAATCCGACCCCGCCCGACGATTCCGGCATCAAACTCCGTCCGCATATCTATGATGGCATCCAGGAGTTCGACCAGCGCCTCCCCAATTGGTGGCTCTACACCCTGTATGGCGCCATCGCGTTCTCGATCGTGTTCTGGTTCGCCTACATCATCGCCAAGGTGTTTCCCACCGATGGCCAGCAGGTGGACGCCGCCATGGCCCGGATCGCCGCCGCCAAGATGGCCTCTTCCATCGACGTGACCAACGACGACCTCTTCTGGGAAATGAGCCGCAAGCCCGTCTTCACCAACGCGGGCCAGCAGACCTTCAAGTCGCTGTGCGTGGCCTGTCACCTCGCCAGCCTGAAGGGCAAGTCCGAGAATCCTGGGGCCGTCGGCCCCAATCTCGTGGACACGGCCTGGATTCATGGCGGCACGCCGAAGGAAATCTACCATACGGTTTCGCAAGGCGTCCTGACGAAGGGCATGCCATCCTGGGAGCCCGTGCTCGGCCAGAAAAAGACCGCCGAGGTCGTCGCCTTCCTTCTTTCCCATCACAAAAAAGGTGAGCCCATTACCGTCGAAGTACCGAAGTAAAAGGTAGGGCGCGGACCTCCATCCCGCGCCTGCGGTGGCGAGCAGATTCGCCACCCTGCCAGGGCTCAAACCACGAATGAGCACTCCAGAAAAAACAGCCCAGTCCAAGAAGCGGCCGGTCCTCCGGCCAACCGTTGATTCGGTCACGACCATCGCGACCGACGGCTCGCGGCGTGATGTCCATCCTTCCGATGTGCACGGACCGTTCATGAGCGCCCGCCGCTGGAGTGGGTGGGGGCTGATCGCGTTTTACGTCGTGTTGCCGTGGATTCCGATCAACGGACATCCGGCCGTGTTTCTCGATATTGCGGAAAGGCGCTTTCATTTCTTCGGATACACCCTGGCCACCCAGGATGCCTGGTTGCTGTTCTTCGGCGTCACCGGGCTCGGCTTTGCGCTGTTCTTCCTCACCGCCCTGTTTGGCCGGCTTTGGTGTGGCTGGGCCTGTCCCCAGACGGTCTATCTGGAACATGTCTTCCGGGTGATCGAGCGATGGATCGACGGGGATGCGCCGGCCCGGCGCGCGCTGCAGGCGGCGCCGCTGACGGGGAAGAAGGTGGCGAAACGGGTCTTCAAGCACGGACTCTTCGTGCTGGCCGCCCTCGTGATCACCCACATTTTCCTCAGCTATTTTGTGAGCCTGCCGGAAGTCTGGCGGATGATGCAGGACGACCCGGCGGAGCACTGGAGCGCCTTTGTCTTCGTCTTTGTCGCGGCGGGCATCCTCTATTTCAACTTCGCCTGGTTCCGGGAGCAGCTCTGCATTGTCATCTGTCCTTATGGACGCCTCCAATCGGCGCTGACCGACGATCACTCGATGGTCATTGGTTATGATGAGAAACGCGGCGAACCCCGCGGCAAGCTCGGCACACCCGATGCCGGGGCCTGTGTCGCCTGCAACCGGTGTGTGCAGGTCTGCCCGACCGGCATCGATATCCGCCACGGCCTCCAACTCGAGTGCATCGGCTGTGCGGCCTGCATCGACGCCTGTGACGAGGTGATGACCAAGATTGACCGCCCGAAGGGTTTGATCCGCTACGATTCATTCGTCGGGCTCGCGGGTGGGAAAACGCGCTGGGTGCGGCCGCGTACCGTGGTGTACGGTATCTTGCTTTTGATCGGCGCCTCCGTGGCGACCTACGCCTTTTCGACCATCA
>JBDKHE010000362.1:0-2861 GCA_039797805.1 Verrucomicrobiota bacterium | reverse complement strand
ATCTGCCTGCCACCAAGCATGCCCGGGGTCGAAGCGGATGGCCTGATGCTGCAGGTAGCTGTAGCCGGCCAGCCAGTCGGGCACTCGCGATACCGGGGCGGAGTAAGGACGGGCAGCCAGTTCCCGGGCCTTGGCCTGCACGGCGGCAAAATCAAAATCCTTCGCGCCCGCCTGCGGGCCACCCACCACCAGCAGCAGGCCGAGAAAGAGAATACCCTTCTTCATCAGAGGAAATAATTGCGCTGTTTGTCGGATATGGGCAGCTCCGCCCGCTCCATCACCGCGAGCAGGTCCTCCCAGGCATCGCGCTTGATCTTTTTCGCCGAGGCCGAGACCAGTCCCTCCTGACGCAGCAGGTAGGAAGGATGGTAAGTGGCGCGCAAAGGCGTGTCGGCGTAATCGTGCCAACTGCCGCGCGCCGCGCCCATCGATTTGAACCGTTCCGCGCCCAACAAGCCGTCCACCGCCGTCTTGCCGAGCGCGACGAGCACCTTCGGGCGGACGATGGCGATTTGCGCCCGGATAAATGGCAGGCAATATACCATTTCCTCTGCCGTGGGCGGGCGGTTGCCGGTTTGCGAACCATCGGCATTGCGCACCCCGAGCTCCGGCCGCCAGTTCAGGATGTTGCCGATGTAAACCTGGCTGCGATCAAGCCCCATGGCCTTGATCATGCGGTTGAGCAACTGGCCCGCACGACCGACAAACGGTTCGCCCAGATCCTCCTCGTCCGCACCCGGGGCCTCGCCCACAAACATGATGGACGCGTCCAGGTTGCCGACGCCAAACACCACCTGTTTGCCCTTGTACACCCGCTCGCGACAAACTGGATCATTCAACACGAGTTCGCGCAAGGCCTGCCATTGCGTGGCCTTGTCCCCTTGCGGCAAGGCGATGTCGGCCCGTGGGGGCAAAGCTGGTTTGGTTTTGACCGCCGCGGGTTTCGCCGCGGGGGCCGCCACGGAAGTGGGCACGAACGTCGTGATTTCCTCGTTCTCTCTCACGGCGGTTCTCGCGGCGGGTTCCTCGGCAATCTCCGGTGCATCCGCCAACACGGCCCGCAATTCGTCCAGACTGGACTCGCTGATCGAGACCGTGCGCCGCCCTTCGGACTTCAATCGCCGAAGTTCGTCATTCAGTGCCAGCAGTTGTTCGCGGGTGTTCAAGGGGCGTTACACCGTTCGGGAAGCCATCAGCTTCTCAACGTATTTGGCCAGCAAGTCGAACTCGAGATTCACACCCGACCCGGGCTTTTTCTCCTGGAGATTTGTCGCCGCCAGCGTGTGGGGAATCAGCCACACGGCAAAGGAGTCACCCTCCACTTCCGCCACCGTCAAGGAAATGCCGTCCACGGCGATCGAACCTTTGTAGACCAGGTATCGTCCCCAGCCGGCCGGGGCTGTGACCTTCAGGTAATGATCCTTACCGCGCGGTTCAAAGGTGCTCACCCGCCCGAGAATATCAATATGGCCGGAAACGAAATGACCGCCCAAGCGGCTCTCCGGCTTGAGGCTTCGCTCCAGATTCACGGCGGAGCCGGATTTGAGCTCGCTGAAATTCGTCAGCCGCCGCGTTTCCTCCAGGAGTTCAAAGGTCAGCTGCTCCGCACCGCGGTTCGTCACCGTGAGACAGCAGCCGTTGACTGCAACGCTGTCTCCGACAGACACATCGGCTGGCACGACTTTGGCGGCAAGGCGCAATTCCCAAGCGTTTTGAGTGGGAGCGAAGCTCGTCACCCGACCTACTTCTTCAACGAGACCAGTAAACATGACTCATGCCTAAGTGACCCGGGGCGGAAGCACCAGAAAAAGTCCGCCGACATCATCATTTCCCAAGATTGACGGTACCTCTGAAGGTCTCACAGTGACCGATTTAACTCAATGGCCGCTACCAACTGCAAAGAATACGAGTTCCTCACAATCGAGCCACACTGGCAGTCGGTTTGGGAACAATCCAAGCCTTTCCGGGCCGAAAACAGCTCGACGAAACCCAAGTTCTACGTGCTGGACATGTTCCCCTACCCGTCCGGGGCCGGCCTGCACATCGGCCATCCGGAAGGCTACACGGGCACGGACATTCTTGCGCGCTACAAGCGGGCCCGCGGGTTCAATGTCCTTCATCCGATCGGCTGGGACGCTTTCGGCCTGCCCGCGGAACAACACGCCGTAAAGACCGGGACCCACCCTTCCACGAACACACAGAACAACATCACGAATTTCCGCCGGCAGATCAAGGCGCTGGGGTTCAGCTACGACTGGGACCGCGAGGTCGATACGACCGACCCCAAGTACTTCCGCTGGACCCAGTGGATTTTCCTCCAGCTCTTCAAGAAAGGCCTGGCCTACGTCGACGAACGACCGGTCTGGTGGTGCCCGGAACTGCGCACCGTGCTCGCCAATGAGGAGGTCGTGGACGGCAAGTCCGAGGTCGGCAATTTCCCGGTGGAACGTCGCAACCTGCGTCAGTGGGTGCTCCGCATCACCGCCTATGCGGAACAGCTGATCGATGGGCTCAAGAACGTCGACTGGCCGGATTCGACCAAGCGCATGCAGGAAGCCTGGATCGGACGCAGCGAGGGTGCCGAGGTGCACTTCAAGCTGGAGGACCCGAAGCTCGGCGACCTTAAGATTTTCACCACGCGTCCCGACACGCTCTTCGGTTGCACCTACATGGTGCTTGCCCCCGAACACCCCTTGGTACCCGCCCTGACCACGTCCGCCCAGCGCGACGCCGTGGACGCCTACCGCAAGAAAACCGCGGCCAAGAGCGACGTCGAACGCATGTCTGAGGCGGCCAAAGAAAAGAGCGGCGTCTTCACTGGCAGCTACGCGATCAATCCGGTCAATGGCGAAAAGGTGCCC
>JBDKHE010000361.1:0-10465 GCA_039797805.1 Verrucomicrobiota bacterium | reverse complement strand
TGAGCCAGCCGTCGGAGAACAGCAACGGCGGCACGAAGCACAGAAAGAAGAAGCCCGGATCGAGTGTCACGCGCGGAAGCTGGCCGGCTTTCGCCCGAAGGGAAAGCGCGGAGTGCGGGCTTCAGGTCTTGGGCCGGAGCACGCGGCTGAGCGCAAAGGCGAGGGCCGCCGGTGCACCGAACACAATGGCATGCACACCCAGTTCCTCGACCAAGCCATAGCCGGCGGTCAGGACACCGAAGGCGAGGTGGATCAGGCACAAAACGAACCAGACCGGAATGAAGCGGGCTGCTCCGCGGTCGCGGGATCGGGCGAGGGCAACCATGATGCCCAGGAGAATGAAGCCGATGGCGGTGACGATGATCGTGTGCATGGAAAATGGAGACTATCCGACCAGTTTGCGCTCAATCCGCCGGTCCGGCACCAGCCACATGATGGCGACGCTGAAGTAGAGCAAAATGGCCACTGCCGGCAGCCAGCAAGCCAGAGGGATGCCTAGCGCATAGCCGACCACGGAGATGACGCCCTTGCGGTCCTTGCCGATGGCCTGGTGAAGCACCGAATCCTGCTCGTGGCAGGCGAGCAGGCAACGCACGAGGATTCAGTATGCGATGGCGGCCAGGATCAGCACCCCGCCATAGAGCGCCACGGTAGCCGGCGCGAAATGGTTCTCGCCCATCCAGCCCGTGACGAACGGGAAGAGAGACAGCCAGAAGAGCAGGTGAAGGTTGGCCCAGAGGACGCCGCCTTTCACGTGTTTCACGGCCTGAAACAGGTGATGGTGGTTGTTCCAGTAGATGCCGAGGTATACAAAACTGAGCAGGTAACTCAGAAAGACGGGCCAGATGGGCAGCAGGTCTCGGAGCTCGGTCCCGTGCGGCACCTTCATTTCGAGGACCATGATGGTGATAATGATGGCGAGCACGCCATCACTGAACGCTTCAAGTCGGCCTTTGTGCATGGCCTGAGTAGAAGAATTACCGCCGGGCCGACAAGCGCGGAAGCTGGCGGGGTGGTTAGTCACTCATCAGGTATTTCTTCCAGCGATCACGACACAAGGAATACACGGAAGGTTGACGGATAGCACAGGAGGGAACGGAGGGTTGTCATTTGCTAGGGACAGGATGACGGATGGGGAAGCGGCTCGCAGGGAGGCGAGCGCTCCAGAGAGGCTAGCGCGAGGGCTCAGGGAAAGGCCCACAGGGACGTGGGCCTCCACCTTAGGAAGCGGCGCGTCGGGAGACCCGCCCTCCAAAGGGGTGACGTGGTTGGCTTTCGGAAAAGCACACAGTGACGTGGGCCTCCACCTTTAGTGCAATTCGTGCCCTCTGATCAAAGCATTCGACCAGACTTGGCTGGGTTGGATCTCGGTTACCTCCGTTTCTTCCTGTGCAACGTCGGTTTTCTGTGTGTTCCGTGTATTCTGTGGTGATCAATTCCGGCCCGTGGGCGATCCACCTTGATTCAGCCATACACGGCGCGTCAGGATCAGCCTTCGCGGGGCTATGGCTCGACAAGGACCCGCCCTCCAAGGGAATCAAAGCACGCGGGCGGGTCGCCCGCGCTCCAGGGATTGGATCATGTATTCCTTCAGGCAATTCCTCCTCTGCGCTCTCCGTGCCCTCTGTGTTAAAAGTGCATGGGAAGGGATCGATCTATTCGTGGGCGCAAGCGGGTATGGTCCCTGATGTCGGCTGTGTGGCTGACGGACGCCTTGGCGTCAGTCAGCGAGGCGGGTGTTGGTGAGCAACCGGCGTCCGTGAATCACCGCGATGATTTCCACAGTGCGACCGACAATGCGGTAAATGAGGCGATATTCATCAACGTAGATCTCCCGGTAATCGTCGAGGCCCAGTTCCGGTACAATGCGTCCTCGCCAAGGCAGGGTGTCGAGGGAGCGACCTGCGGCCAGAATGCGGTTGATCACGGCACCAGCGTAGCGCGGCGAGTCCTGGGCAATATAGGCGGCGATGGCATGCAGATCATCGCGGACCTGAGGCGACCAGGTTATGGTGAAGTCCATCGGGCCATGTCCTGCTCCATGACGGCATGGGAAATGCCGCCTTCAGAAACGAGACGTTGCTGGCCCTGTTTGATCTTCTCGAGCACGTAGAGGTGGTGCTGGATGTCTTCCAGCGTGGCGTCGTCGGGGAGCTTTTTGATCAGCTCGACAGCCTCGGTTTTGGCGTTGCTCACGGAGATGGAACGTAACCGCGTGGCCGTGCTGCGCAAGTCTGGGCTTTGCCGGGCCGGGAGGTCGGAAAGGGGAGGTAGGGTTGCCCACGAGACGGACACGAATGAGACACGAATGGAGGCCAAGGCAGGGTTAACCACGGAACACACGGAATACACGGAAGGCCGGCAGATGGCGCAGGAGTGAACGGAGGGAACGGAGGGTTGTCGTTCCTGGGGTCAGGATGACGGAGGGGGAAGCGGCTCGCAGGGACGCGAGCCCTCCCAGTGAGCCGAGCGGGCGGCGGACGGAAAGGGCCACGGGGACGTGGCCCTCCACCTTAGGAAGCGGCGCGTCGGTAGACCCGCCCTCCAACGGGGTCGCGTGGTTGGCTTTCGGAAAGGCCCACAGGGACGTGGGCCTCCACCTTTAGTGTAATTCGTGTCTCTCTGGTCCCAGGATTGAGCCCAGGTTGGCTGGGTTGGATCTCGGTTACCTCAGTTTTCTCCTGTGCAAAATCAGTTTTCCGTGTTTTCCGTGTGTTCTGTGGTGATCAATCTGGCTGGAGGGTCGGGGCCTCGCGACGTCTTCAAACCACCCGCTTGCAGCGCTGACTTGCCTTCTGGGGGCGGGCGGCATCTTTGGACGGGACATGATTCCGGTTGCCGATGCCCTCAGCGAAGTGTTGTCCCGCGCTCACCAGCTCGGGACGGAGTCGGTCGCCCTGCACTCAGCGATTGATCGCGTTCTCCGCGAGGATGCGCGGGCGGACACGGATGCGCCTCCCTTTGATGCGTCGGCGATGGATGGCTATGCGCTGCGCCGGGCGAATGCGGGTCAACCTTTGCGCGTGATCGGCGTCAGCCAGGCCGGGTCCGCTTTTGCGGGCACGGTTGGCGCCGGGGAATGTGTGCGGATCTTCACCGGGGCGCCTGTGCCGGCCGGGGCGGATTGCGTGGTGAAGCAGGAGGACGCGACGGCCGAAGGGGACACGGTCAAGGTCACCGTGGGTCCCGACTACATCCGGCGGAAGGGCGAGAACCGGCGACAAGGCGAGGTGGTCGTGCCGGCGGGGGCACGGCTTGGTCCGGCCGAGCTGGCGGCCCTCGCTTCGGTGGGCGTGCATCGCCCGCTGGTTTCACGGCGTCCGCGTTGCGTCCATTTGGTGACGGGCAACGAACTCGTTGCTCCCGACCAGACGCCTGCCGGGGCCCAAATCCGCGACAGCAATTCCGTGTTGATTGCGGCCCTACTCGCTCGCCACGGCGCGGAACTCGTGGGGCACGCGCATGCGCGCGATACCTTGGCCGAAGCGCAGGCGGCGGTTGCGGGGTTGCCCGAACACGACGTACTGCTGATTTCGGGCGGGGCGAGCGTGGGGGATCATGATTTTGCCCGGCCGGTGCTGACGGCCCTGGGTTTCGCGTTGCACTTCCAGCAGGTGAACCTGCGTCCGGGCAAGCCGCTGGTCTTCGCCAGCCGCGGACGGCAGCTGGCCTTTGCGCTGCCGGGCAACCCGGTGTCGCATTGGGTCACGTTCAATCTGTTTGTCGCCCCCTTGCTGCAGAAACTTGCCACCGGCGTGGATGCGGCGCCGCTCCGGCTCACGGGCCTGCTGGATCCGTCTGCGCCGCTGCCGTCCGCTGACGGTCGGCAGACGATCTGGCCCTGTCGCGCCACGGTGGTCGACGGCCGGCACCGGCTGACGCCGCTGGCGTTGCGCAGTTCGGGAGACAGCAGCGGTCTGGTCGGGGCGAATGCCTTGCTGCCGATGCCGGCAAACGGTCTCGACCCGGCGTGTCCGGTTGAGTTCATTAGCTGCCCATGAGCGCTGCGCCCGAATCCTTTTCCCATCTCGATCCCACCGGGGGCGCCCGGATGGTCGATGTCGGCGGCAAACCCGATCAGAGGCGCCAGGCCGTGGCGGAGGGCCGGCTGACCTGTTCGCCGAAGACCATCGAACTGCTCCGCGCGCAGGCACTGCCGAAAGGGGATGTGCTCACGGTGGCGCAGATCGCCGGTATCCAGGCCGCGAAAGCCACCGCCACGCTCATTCCGCTGTGTCATCCGCTCGCGTTGAGTCAGGTGGACGTGGTGTTCACCGTCGAAGATGACGGCATCGTCATCCGCGCCACGGCGCGACTCACCGGCAAGACCGGCGTGGAGATGGAGGCGCTCACGGCGGTGTCGGTCGCCGCCCTCACGCTTTACGACATGTGCAAGGCGGTGGACAAGACGATGTCCATCGGCGGCATTCACGTGGTGGAGAAAACCAAGTCATGAAGGTCGCCCGCGTCACTTTGAGCGATCGCGCTGCCAACGGGGTCTATGCCGACGAGAGCGGCCCCGAGATCGAGCGCGTCACCGCTGCGCATTTCACGGAGTCGCTGGAGTGGATCCGCGTCGTCATGGCGGATGAACGTGTCGAGCTGGAAGCGGCGCTGATCCGGCTGGCGGATGTCGAGCAATGTCCGCTGATCATCACGACCGGCGGCACCGGACCGTCCGCGCGCGACATCACGCCGGAGGCCACGCGGGCCGTGTTGGAAAAGGAATTACCCGGTTTCGGCGAGATCATGCGGATGCACAGCTATGAAAAGGTGAAGACGGCGATCCTCTCCCGGGCCACGGCGGGTGTGCGCGGTCGCTCGCTCATCATCAATCTGCCGGGCCGGCCGGGCGCCATTGGTGAGTGCCTGCCGCTCATTGTGCCGGCCATCGCCGAGGCGATCGACCACATCGCGGGATTTCGTCCGGGCCTGGTCAACGAGGTCTTCAAGGCCCCATGCCGGTCTTGAGAAAGCCGCGCTTTGACCGGCACGAGCTGGCCGGGGCCTTTGGCGACATCGGCACCGACCTGCCGCTGATCGCCGGGATCATTCTGGCCACGAAGCTGGATCCCTCCGGCGTTTTCATTGCCTTTGGGCTTGCGCAGATCGCTTCCGGACTGCTCTACGGCCTGCCGATGCCGGTGCAGCCGCTCAAGGCCATGGCGGTGGTCGTCATCGCCGGCCAGGCCACCGGCGGACAGCTGCAGCTCGCCGGCCTGATGATCGGCGCGCTAATGCTCGGGCTTGCGTACAGCGGGTTGCTGGACCGCCTGCAGAAACTGATTCCCGTCCTCGTGGTGCGCGGCGTGCAGGCCGGGCTCGGGCTCGCCTTGGCGCGCACATCGTGGCGGCTGATGGGAGGCGAGGGGAGCTGGGGCTGGGTGGCGGCCGCCCTGGCGGTGGGCCTGCTGGTCTGGTTGCGCAACCACCGGCATGTGCCGGGGGCGTTGCTCGTCGTGGGCGCGGGTGTGATCTGGGCGGGCTTCACGCGCATTGACTGGCCGGTGTTGCAGGATGGCTTCGGCTGGGTGACGCCAACGCCCGGAGATCTGCCGTGGGATCAGTGGCTGGTGGTATTGAGCCTGTTGGTGCTGCCGCAGGTGCCGCTCTCGTTATCCAACTCGGTCATCGCCACGCAGCGGACCGTGACCGATCTGTTTCCGGAGCGAACGGTCACCTTGCGCGGGATTGGCCGGACCTACGGGGTGATCAACCTACTGTCGCCGTGGCTGGGTGGACTGCCGATGTGCCACGGTTGCGGCGGGCTGGCGGGCTACTACGCGCTCGGTGCGCGCACCGGCGGTTCGGTCATCATCTATGGCACGCTCTACCTCGTCATCGGGAGTTTGTTCAGCGGGGCGTTTCAGGAGGTGCTGCGGGCCTTTCCGGCACCGGTGCTCGGCGCGGTGCTGCTGGTCGAGGCGGGCGTGTTGATCTATCTGCTGCGCGACGTGGCCCGGACGCCGGCCGCCCTCGCGCTGGCGGTCGTGGTGGCGCTGGTTTGCGTTCTGGCGCCGCAAGGGTATCTCTTGGGGATGGTTGCCGGTTGCGTCCTGTACTATTCGCTGCGTCGCTGGTTGCCTGACCTCAACCGCCCCCCGATGACCACCGACCGCTGAGCCATGCCTCTCGACCAATACAACCGCGACATCGACTACCTGCGCATCTCGCTCACGGATGCCTGCAACCTGCGTTGCGTGTATTGCATGCCGGAGCACATGACCTTTCGGCCCCGGGATGAACTGCTGAGCGACGCCGAGTTGCGCCGGCTGATCACGCTTTTCGGCACGCTGGGTTTTCGGAAGATCCGCTTCACCGGCGGAGAGCCGACGCTGCGGACCGGCCTGGTCGATCTGGTGCGGCACGCGCGGCAGAGCCCCGGCATCACCACGGTGGGTCTCACGACGAACGGCGTGTTGCTCGACCAGCTCGCCCAGCCGTTGCGCGACGCCGGCCTGGAGTCGGTCAATATTTCCATCGACAGTCTCAACGAGGACAAATTCCGCCGGCTCACGCGCTGGGGCAACCTGCGGGACGTGCGCGCCGGTCTGGCGGCCTCGGCCAAGGCGGGCCTGCGCGTGAAGCTCAACGCCGTGGTCTGCCGCGGCGTCAACGACGGGGAGGATGTGGTCGAGCTGGCGCGACTCACGCTGGCGAACGACTGGCAGGTGCGCTTCATCGAGCAGATGCCCTTTGGCAACAACGCCGATTTTCAGACGAAGGGGATGGTGAGCGAAACCGAGTTGATCGGCATTTTGGAAAAGACCTTCGGACCGCTCGAACTGGTCAACGGCGGCAAGCTCGACGGCGAGGCCCGGCTCTACCGTCTGCCCGGCGCCGTGGGCGCGCTGGGCTTCATCAGCCCGGTGTCCCAGCCCTTCTGCGCCGCCTGCAACCGCATGCGCCTGACGGCGGACGGCGTGATGCGCCTTTGCCTGCTGCGCGACAACGAGGTGAACCTGCTCAACCACCTGCGCTCCGGCGCCAGCGACGAAGTGATCGCCGATTGCATCCGCGGCGCCGTGCACAGCAAACCCTGGGGCCATGGTCTCGCCCAGCATGATATCCCGGCGGCGCGGGGGATGTCGGAGATCGGCGGGTGATCCGGATTTCTTAACCACTAATCCGCACTAATGGGGCACTAATGAGTGGAGACTCAGTGGATCACAGCAGAAAACCTATTTTAGACATGTCATCCTCCCGTCAGATTCAGGTCCGGTTCTTTGCCATCTTGCGCGAGCAGGCGGGCTGCGCGACGGTCGCGGTGGAAACGGGCGCGCCGGACGCGACGGCGTTGTACGCCGAGCTGCAGGAGCGTTTTCCGGGACTGACGTTTCCCGTCACGCTGCTGCGGGTGTCGATCAACGAGAACTACGCGGAGCTCTCCGCGCCGCTCGCGCCGGGTGATCGCGTGGTATTCATTCCCCCGGTGGCCGGAGGTTGAGCATGTTTGAACTCACCGCGCAACCGATTGATGGCGCCGCGTTGTCCGCGCGGCTGCGGGCTCCCGAAGCGGGGGCGCTGACGATCTTTGAGGGCCGGGTGCGCAACCACCACCTTGGCCAGCCGGTCACGCAGCTCGAGTACGAGGCCTTTGACGAGATGGCGATCCGGGAAGGGGAGGCGATCGTGGGCGAGGCGGCGAGCATGTATCCGGGCGCTCAGTTGCTCTGCGTCCATCGCACGGGGACGCTTCAGGTCGGGGACGTGGCGGTGTGGATCGGTGTGGCGTCGGCCCATCGCCAGGCCGGGTTTGCCGCGTGCCGCCACCTGATCGAGGAGCTGAAGCTGCGTCTGCCTATCTGGAAAAAGGAACATCATCCCGATGGCGCCGCGGAGTGGGTCAATTGCAGCGTCGAAGCCACGGCGCGGCCAGCCGGGGACGACTTGCATAGCCGGCAGTCGGCCTTGCCCGAGGTCGGGGCGGCCGGGCAGGAGAAACTGGCCAAAGCCCGCGTGCTGCTCGTTGGTGTGGGCGGTCTGGGGTGTCCGGCCGCATTGTATCTGGTTGGCGCCGGCATCGGCCGCTTGACGCTGGTCGACGGGGGCAAGGTGGAGCGATCCAACCTGCACCGGCAGATCCTGTACACGACGGCGGAAACCGGCTCACCGAAAGTCCTCGCCGCCGCCGCCCGCCTGCGCCTGCACAATCCCGCGGTGCAGATCTCCATCCATGACGGGGAACTGACGGCCGGGAACGCGCGCACGTTGGTGGCCGGCCATGATGTGGTGCTTGATGGCACGGACAATTTTGCCAGCCGGTTTCTGATCCACGATGCCTGTCTCGCGCTCGGCGTGCCCCTGGTGCAGGCGGCGGTGCACCGGTTTGAAGGCACCTTGGATGTCTTCCAGCGAGGCGAAGGCGGCTGCCTCCATTGTCTGTGGCTTGGCCGCGACCGGGCCGCCCTCGACACGGCGGGTAACTGTGCCGGCGGTCCGGTCTTTGGTCCGGCAGTGGGCGTGCTCGGGGTCATGCAGGCGGCGGAGGCGATCAAGCAGCTGCTCGGCCTCGGGGGCGACGCCGCGCGCCAGACGCGTCTGGTGAATCTGCTCGATGGTTCGCAACTCAACGTCGGCCGCAGTGCGCGGCCGGATTGCCCGGTCTGCGCGCGCGTTGACCGGCTGAGGGAGATGCCCGCGCCGACCATGACGGACCGCGGACTTTTCGTGGACGCCGCGGGCGTCCGCGCCCTGGGTGCGTCGGCCAAGGTCATTTATCTGACCGAACCCGGCGAGCAACCACCTGCGGGTCTGCCGGGGATTGCCGCCGCCGACCTGGCCGCCTTGCGGGAACTCGCCCTGCAGGGACCGCTGGTGTTGGCCTGCCGCTACGGTGTGCGCAGCGCCGCGCTCGCCCGGATGTTGCGGGCCGAGGGCATGGAGGCCATTTTTGCGGAGTCGCCGAAATCATGAGAGAAATCGCCCGCATTGTGCACGCCTTGCAAGTCACCGCCGGCAAGCCGGCGGCGCTGGCCACGCTGGTGACGATCGAGGGTTCCTCGTACCGGCGGCCGGGCGCGCGTCTGCTTCTGCTTCCCGACGGCGGGCGCATCGGGTCGATCAGCGGCGGCTGCCTGGAAGAGGATGTGCTCGCGCGCTGCCAGCGGGTGCTGGCGAGCGGCGAGCCGGAACTCGCCGTGTACGACACCACGGCGGAGAATGACCTCGTCTGGGGCGTCGGGCTCGGCTGTCAGGGCGTGGTGCGTATTTTCATCGAGCGCGTGCCGCCGGTGCGGCCGGACTGGGTTGCGACCGTGGCGGAGAATCTCTGTTTCCGACGAAACACCTGCGTGGAAACCGGCTTTGCCGGAACCTCGCCGAAAGGGACGCGGCTGGCCGGGGAGTCCGCGGAAGTGGCCGGGGTTTTCCGCACGACGGTGGTCGCTTCGCCCGCGTTGGTGGTGTGTGGGGCGGGGGATGATGCCCAGCCGCTGGTCCGCTTGGCCAAGGAGACCGGCTGGCACGTGACGGTGGCCGATCCGCGACCGGCTTATGCCACCGCCGAGCGTTTTCCGGCGGCAGACCGGGTGTTGGTGGCGACCGGGCCCGAACTCGTTGAACGGCTGACCTTGGATGAGCGGACCTTCGTCGTGGTGATGACGCATCGCTACGTGGACGACCGGGAATTCCTGCGCGCGCGTCTGCCGCGCGACTTTCCCTACCTCGGGCAGCTGGGGCCGCGGGTGCGCACGGAACGGCTCCTGGCCGAGCTGGCATTGCCCGAAGCCTTGCGCGCCAAATTGCACGCACCGGTCGGGCTCGACCTCGGCGGCAATGAGCCGGAAACGGTCGCTTTGGCGATTCTGGCGGAAATGCAGGCGCGGCTGAACGAGCGTACGCCCGGATTCCTGCGGGATCGTCCGGGCCCCATCCATGCCTGAGCCGTTCCAGTGCGGACTGATTCTGCTGGCCGCGGGCGAATCGCGCCGCATGGGCCGTCCGAAGCAGCTGCTGTTGATCGAGGGTCGTCCGCTGGTGCGACATATGACGGAAATCGTGCTGCGCGCCCCGGTCGCTCCCGTCGTGGTGGTGCTCGGCGCGCGGGCCGGGGAAATCGCGCCGCACCTGGATGACCTCCCGGTGACCGTTGTGGTGAACCCGGGTTGGGCCGAAGGCCTCGGTTCCTCCCTGCGCACGGGCGCGGCGGCGATCGGTGAGAGTGATCAGGCGTTGCAGGGACTGATCGTGGCTTTGGCGGACCAGCCGGGCCTGACGGCAGGGCATCTGGAGGCATTGATCGAGGAGCACCGCCGGACCGGCAACCCGATCGTGGCGACCAGTTGTGGCGGGCAATTGATGCCGCCGCTGTTGCTCGCGGCGTCGGAGTTTGACCGGCTGGCGCAGGTCAAGGGCGACCAGGGCCTGCGCGCGGTCCTGCAGAATGCAGACCAGGCGGTCGGCCGGGTGGTGAACGACGGTTTGCTTGATCTGGACACGCCGGAGGATTACGCGGCCTTTGGAG
>JBDKHE010000360.1:0-5873 GCA_039797805.1 Verrucomicrobiota bacterium | reverse complement strand
CACACCGTCATCAGCGTGCTGCTGCTCGGCAAGGGTGTGGTCGGTGGCTCGCTCATCAAACAGATCGACCAGCAAAACAAGGCGCTGGACCGCGAGCACGATGTGCAGGTGCGCCTGGTTGGCATCGGTTCCAGCGGCGGCGTCCTCTTCGATTCGATGGGACTTTCCACGGATAAGGCCGTCGAACTTCAGAAGACCGCCCTCGAGGAGGGCAGGGTGGAGAAGGATGTTATTTCCCTGCTCGACGAGCTCTCCCGGCAGCCCAACCCCGTGTTGGTGGATTGCTCGGCGGCGCCAGGCATGGACCGTCTGTATCGCGCGGCGTTCAGCCACAGCGTCAATGTCGTCTCGGCGAACAAACAGCCGTTGGCTCTCCCGCAGGGGGAACGCGACGAACTGCTGAATCAGGCACGTAAACATTTCCGGGCCTACCACTCTGAGACCACGGTCGGGGCGGCGTTGCCCGTGATCGAGACGCTCAAGAATCTGGTGCGCACGGGCGATCATGTGATCACGATCGAGGGCGCGTTTTCCGGCACGCTGGGCTATCTCTGTGACCAGCTGGCCCAAGGCAAGACCCTGTCCGCCGCGGTGCGCACCGCGCGTGAATTGGGGTACACCGAGCCACACCCGCGCGATGATCTGTCGGGCCTCGATGTCGCCCGCAAAGCCGTCATTCTCGCCCGGGAACTCGGTTTGCGCCTCGACCTCACCGACGTCGAGCTCAGGCCCTTTGTCCCGGAGCAATTCCTCAAGGAAGATGATCCGGAGAAGTTCATGCAGTCCCTGACCAAGCTTGATGCGGAAGTGGCCCAGCGCGTCGCGTCCAGCAAGGCCCAGGGTAAGCTGCCGCGCTATCTCGCGCGAATTACTCCCGGAGCCGCTGGTGCGAAAGTCACCGTGGGGCCGGTGGATGTGGAATCGTCCCACCCGGCGGCCGCCTTGCGTGGAGCCGAGGCCTTTGTGGCCTTTCACACTGATCGTTACCGCGAATATCCCATGGTTGTGCGCGGAGCGGGAGCGGGTGGGGCCGTGACGGCAGCGGGAGTTTTGGCTGACATTCTTCGTCTCGCTCAGAATATCCGCGGCCGCCGGTAGGCGGAATTGGGGTCAGTGTTTTTACACGCCGTCCGAAAAATACCCTGCAAAAAGCAAAAGTGGAGGTTGACAGCGCTCCGGACGCTCAGCACGTTGCCCGCGTCATTTTCCAATGTTCGACGTAGTAGCCATTGCCCTTATTACCGTAGTCCTGGCCCTTGTTGCCACGGACCAATCAACCCATGGGCGGCTCGCCAAAGTAACAGTCAAGTAATCCAAAATCAGAAAAAAGATGAAGCCGCCCAAGAAAAAGGGCGGCTTTTTTATTCTCCATACGTTATGACGCAGACCTTTCACACCCATTTCTCGCCCTGCCAGAAAACTTTTGGCAAGGTCAACTGACCATTCTCCCCATGGATTCCGGTAAACGCCACAGTCACCACATCACCGAAGGCCCGCAACGGGCACCCTCACGCGCCATGCTCAAGGCGGTAGGTTTTACGGATGAGGACCTGAAAAAGCCGATCATCGGCATTGCCAACACCTGGACTGAGATCGGGCCGTGCAATTTCCATCTCCGTGAGATGGCGGAACATGTGAAGGCCGGCATCCGCGCCGCCGGGGGTACGCCGATGGAGTTCAACACCGTTTCCATTTCGGACGGCATCACGATGGGAACCGAAGGCATGAAGACTTCGCTCATCTCCCGTGAGCTCATCGCCGACTCGATCGAATTGGTTGCCCGGGGCAATTATCTGGATGGACTGGTTTGCCTCTCGGCCTGCGACAAGACCAACCCGGGTGTCATGATGGCGCTGGCGCGCTGCGACATCCCCGGCCTGGCGCTGTACGGTGGTTCGATCAACCACGGCCATCACAATGGCAAGGCGTTGACCGTGCAGGACGTTTTCGAGGCGGTCGGCGCCTTTGCCGCCCACAAGATCGACGAAAAGGAATTCCTCCGCGTCGAGAACGCCGCGTGCCCGACCGCCGGCGCCTGCGGCGGCCAGTTCACCGCCAACACGATGGCCACCATCATGGAGGCCATCGGCATCTCCCCGGTCGGTCTCAATGGCATCCCCGCCGTCGACGAGGCCAAGAACAAGGCCGCCTACCGCTGCGGCGAGATCGTCATGGATCTGGTGCGCAAGGACCTGAAGCCTTCGCAGATCTTCACCCGCAAATCGTTCGAGAACGCAATCGCCTCAGTCGCGGCATCCGGTGGCTCCACCAATGCGGTGCTCCACCTGCTCGCCCTTGCGAAGGAAGCCAACGTTTCCCTCAAGATCGACGAGTTCGATGCCATCAGCGCGAAGACCCCCACCATCGCCACGCTCAAGCCGGGTGGGCTCTATACGGCCGTCGAGATGCACAACGCCGGCGGCATTTCGCTGTTGTTGCGCCGTCTCCTTGAGGGCAAATACCTGCACGCTGACTGTGTGACGGTCACCGGCCGCACCATCGGCGAAGAGGTTGCCAATGCCCCGGAAACTCCTGGCCAGCAGGTCATCCGTCCGACCGACAAGCCTTTCAAGACCTCCGGTGGTCTCGTTATCCTGCGGGGCAATCTCGCCGAGGAAGGCTGCGTGCTCAAGGTGGCCGGTAGCGCCATCAAGCACTTCAAGGGACCGGCCCGCGTCTTCAACAACGAGGAGGACGCGATGGCTTCCGTCACCAAGGGCCAGATCAAATCGGGCGACGTGGTCGTCATCCGGTACGAAGGCCCCAAGGGCGGTCCGGGCATGCGCGAAATGCTCGGGGTAACCGGCGCGCTCGCCGGTGCCGGCATGGTTGAGACGGTGGCCCTCCTCACGGATGGGCGCTTCTCTGGCGCGACCCGCGGTTTTTCCATCGGACACGTTGCCCCCGAGGCCTACGTCGGCGGCCTCATTGCCTTTGTGCAGGAAGGCGATACCGTTGAAATCGACGTTGCGACCCGCAAGTTGCAGGTCGAAATCCCCGCCGCCGAGCTGGCCAAGCGCAAGCAAGGCTGGAAAGCCCCGGCCCCGCGCTACGTCCGCGGCGTCATGGCGAAATACGCCAACACCGTTTCCTCCGCCTCGGAAGGCGCGGTCACCTCCTGAAAAAACAAGTTACCTCAATTACACCTCGGATACTTATGAAAAAACTCACCGGAGCAGAAATCATTTGGGAATGCTTACAGAAGGAAGGCGTCGATGTCGTGTTCGGTTATCCGGGCGGCGCCATTCTGCCGACCTACGACGCGATGACCAAGTATCCCAAGATACACCACGTGTTGGTGCGCCATGAACAGGGCGCCACCCACATGGCGGACGGCTACGCCCGCGCCAGCGGCAAGGTTGGTGTCGCCATCGCGACCTCCGGCCCCGGCGCGACCAACATGGTCACCGGCATCGCCACCGCCATGATGGATTCCTCCCCGATCGTGTGCATCACCGGTCAGGTCGGTTCCAAGGCGATCGGTACCGACGCTTTCCAAGAGACGGATGTGACCGGCGTCACGCTGCCCGTCACGAAGCACAATTACCTGGTGACCAAGCCCGGCGACATCGCGCGGGCCATCCGCGAGGCGTTCTACATTGCCAAGAGCGGCCGCCCCGGTCCCGTTCTGGTGGACATCACCAAGGATGCCCAGCAGTTGACCGCCGATTTCGATTGGGAGGCGGCCGCCCCCAAGCTGCCCGGCTATCGCCCGAACCACCGCGCCCCGGCGTCGGAGTTCGCCCGCGCCGCCGAGTTGATCAACTCCGCCAAGCGGCCCCTCATCCTCGCGGGTCAGGGCATCATGAAGTCGGGTTCGACCAATGATGTGCTCGCCCTGGCCAAGCTGGCCAACATTCCGATCAGCACGACGCTGCTCGGCATCGGCGCCATTCCGGCCTCGTCCGAATTCAACCTCGGCATGATGGGCATGCATGGTGAGTCCTGGGTCAACGAGGCCATCCAGCAGGCCGACGTGCTGATCGCCCTCGGCATGCGTTTCGATGACCGCGTGACCGGCAATCTCAAGACCTACGCGCTCAACGCGAAGAAGATCCACGTGGAGATCGATCCGACCGAGGTGAACAAGAACGTGCCCGTGGACGTCGCCCTCATCGGCGATCTCCGTGAGGTCCTCGGCGAGCTGAAACCCTTGGTGAAAAAGGCCGAGCACGCCGAATGGTGGGCGACCATCAATGTTGCCCGCGGCGACTCCGCCGTGCGCGACATCAAGAATCTGCCCGACAACGGCCACCTCTACGCGGCCCATGTCATCAACGACATCTGGCGCCTCACCCAGAAGCGCGACACCATCGTCGTGACCGACGTCGGTCAGCACCAGATGTGGGAGGCCCAGTATTTCCGTCACGACAAGCCGCGCTCGCTCATCACCTCGGGCGGTCTCGGCACCATGGGCTTCGCCCTGCCGGCGGCCATCGGCGCCAAGTTCGCCTGCCCGGAGAAGGACGTGTGGGTGGTGGTCGGCGACGGCGGCTTCCAGATGACCTCCTGTGAACTGGCCACGGCCGAGCAGGAAGGCATCAAGGTCAACGTTGCCATCATCAACAACTCGTTCCTCGGCATGGTGCGCCAGTGGCAGGAGTTTTTCTACGACAAGCGCTACGCGGCCACGCCGATGACCGGGCCCGACTTCGTAAAGCTGGCCGAGGCCTATCGCCTTTCCGGCCTGCGTTGCAACCAGCGCAGCGACGTCAAAGCTACCGTCGAGAAGACCCTCGGTGACAAGAAGACCGTGGTCATCGATTTCGTCGTCGAGAAGGAAGACTCCGTGTTCCCGATGGTTCCCGCCGGCGCCGATCTCGACAAGATGATCCGCCGCCCCAAGCAGGACGTCATGCTGGAATCCGGCTCGGACAAGGAGTGGGAGATGCCCGCCGCAGTATTGCCCGATGTCTTCACCGAGGCCAAGGCCGAGGCGAAGGTCCTCAACGGCCGCGGCAAGACCTCCGCGCCTGCGTCCCGCAAGCCGGCCAAACCCACCAAGTCAGCCAAATCCCGCCGCTAACCCTCTACCGTCATGGCCAAACATACCCTCATCGCCTATGTGGAAGACGTGCCCGGCGTGCTCAATCGCGTCGCCTCGCTCTTCCGCCGCCGCAACTTCAACATCGATTCCCTGACGGTCGGCGGCACCGACCAACCGGGCATCTCCCGCCTGACCGTGGTCGTCGATACCACCGAGGCCGGTGCCCGCATCGTCGAGGCCAACCTCTACAAGCTGGTCAACGTGCTCCGCGTCGACGACCTCACCCACAAGGCCTCGCTCACCCGCGAACTCGGCCTGGTGAAGGTGAAGGTCACGCCCGACACCCGCTCCCAGGTGCTCCAGCTGGTCGATGTTTTCCGCGCCCGCGTCGTCGACGTGGACGAGAAGACCATCACCGCCGAGGTCACCGGCACGCCTGACAAGATCGCGAAGTTCGAACTGATCCTCCGTCCCTACGGCATCGCCGAGATGGTGCGGACCGGTGCGGTTTCCATGGCCCGCGGCCATGAACCCGTCTCGTCCGCGCCCCCGCTCGTCCGTACGGCCGACGGCGCGGACCAGGGTCACGACACCTCCGGCATCTCGATGTCCGTTTAACCATTACCCAGATCCAAAATCCCGAAAACCAATTTATCACCATGGCTAAAATCTACTACGACAAGGACGCGAATCTCTCGCTCATCCGCGGCAAGAATGTTGCAATCATCGGCTACGGCTCCCAGGGCCACGCCCATGCGCTTAACCTCAAGGACAGCGGCGTAAAGGTCCGCGTCGGTCTCTCCAAGAAGAGCAAATCGGTCGCGAAGGCCAAGAAGGCCGGCCTCACCGTGGGTGAGGTTGCCGACGTCGCCGCATGGGCTGATGT
>JBDKHE010000359.1:0-3083 GCA_039797805.1 Verrucomicrobiota bacterium | reverse complement strand
AATGTAAAAGCCCCCCTTTGCGATTTGCACAAGCCATTTGCCCTCAACACATGACGCCACTTCTCCAATTCAAGCCCATCTACCAGGAACGAGTCTGGGGAGGCCGAGGACTCGAGTCGTTTTTGGGACGGAGGCTGTCGGGCACACAACCGATCGGGGAAAGCTGGGAATTGGTTGATCGGGTTGAAGCGCAGTCCTTGGTGGAAGGCGGACCCTGGGCCGGGCGCTCGTTGCGGGAACTGATCACGCAACATGCCGAAGCGATCATGGGTCCGGGCTGGGCCAAAGACCGGGCGTTCCCGATTCTGGTCAAGTGGCTGGATTGTCGGGAAAGGCTGAGCCTGCAGGTGCATCCGCCAGCGAGCATCGCCGGCAAGCTCGGGGGTGAGTCCAAGACGGAGAATTGGTATATCGGCCACGCTGCGCCCGGTGCGGCGGTGTTGGCCGGACTCAAGCCAGGCGTCGATGCCGCGGCTTTTCGGGCGGCCCTGCAAAACGGTTCGGCCGAGAATCTCGTTCATCGTCTGCCGACCCGGGCGGGTGATTCGCTCCTGATCCACAGTGGGGTGATGCACGCCATCGATGGAGGGAACATCATTCTCGAGATCCAGCAAAACTCCGACACGACTTACCGGGTATACGACTGGGGTAGACTCGGGCTAGATGGGAAGCCAAGGGCGATGCATATTGAGCAGTCCATGGCTTCGTTGGAGGCCAACACGGCGGCGACGCCACAATTGGTTCGCGACGATGGAAAAACCACCGTTTTGGCCGAATGCAGCGAGTTTCGGATCACGAGGCATCGGTTGGCGAAGGGGGAAGCGATTCATTTTGCGGCCGGCGAGCAATGCAGGATCATTTCTGTTGCCGGTGGCTGCCTAAGGGAGGGTGAAACCACGCTCAGGCATGGCGATAACGCCTTAATGCCGTATTCCGGCCGTTTTACCTTCAGCGCGGTGGAGGAAGCGCAAGTTTTGATCACCGACCGATTCAGCTCGCTTGAAAAAGCTAAAGTGTGAGGTAATTTGCGCCCCTTTTCATGACCGAGAACAGCCAGCCAGATTCCACCAACAACAGTCCTGTCAGCGATGCCACGGCAACGGAGCCGAACCAGGCATCCAAACCGGAAGTCCCGGTTCAGGAAGATTTGCTGGCTGCAGCCAAGAAAGAGGCTGCGGCCAATTACGACCGTTACACCCGGGCGGTTGCTGACCTGGAAAACTACCGCAAGCGCATCATCCGGGAGAAGGATGAGCTGAGGCAGTTTGCCGCCTCCGGAGTGGTGGAGGACATCATTCCGATTTTGGACACCCTGGGTTTAGGACTCGCCGCGGCGAAGCAGCAGACCGACGTCAAACCGATCGTTGAAGGGATCAACCTTGTGCTGGAGCAGTTCAAGGGAACCCTCGCCAAGCACGGCCTGAAGGAAATCAACCCGGAAGGACAGCTCTTTGATCCCAATCTGCACGATTGTATCTCCCATCAGCCGAGCGCCGATGTCCCCGAGGAGCAGGTGAGTCAGGTCGTCCGGCTGGGATATTCTCTCAATGGGCGGTTGCTGCGACCTGCCTCTGTGGTGGTCTCAAGCGGTCCGGCCAAAACTGAGGAGAAGAAAGCTTAAGCCATGGCCGCCGGTCAAAAACAGGATTACTACGAGCTTCTTGGAGTGGCCAAAGGCGCCACGGAAGAGGAGTTGAAGAAGGCTTACCGCAAGAAAGCGGTCCAGTTTCATCCGGACAAGAACCCCGGCAACAAGGAGGCCGAGGAAATGTTCAAGAAGGTATCCGAGGCCTATGAGGTTTTAAAGGATCCTGAGAAGCGTGCGGCTTACGACCGTTACGGTCATGCGGCGTTTCAACAGCCCGGCGCCGGTCCCCGTGGTGCTGGCGGATTCGGAGGCGGTGGTGGCGGTTTCCATGATCCCTTTGATATTTTCCGGGAGGTTTTTGGTCAGCGCGGCGGCGGCGGCGGTGGTGGCATTTTCGATGAGTTTTTCGGTGGTGGTGGAGATGGCAACGGAGGCGGAGGTGCCGGCCGTGGCTCCGATCTGCGCTACGATCTCGAGATCACACTCGAAGAAGCGGCGCTTGGTGTGGAAAAGGAGATTTCTTTCCGGCGTCTTGGCGAGTGCTCCCACTGCAGCGGTTCCGGAGCGGAACCTGGTTCCAAGAAGAGCACGTGTCCCACCTGTCGAGGTGCCGGCCAGGTCACCACGTCACGGGGGTTTTTCCATGTGCGCCAGGTCTGCCCGTCTTGCCACGGCTCAGGCTCACGCTTCGAGAAGGTTTGCGGCAAATGCTCGGGCGAAGGCCGGCTTCAGGAGACGGCCAAGATCAACATACGCATTCCCGCAGGCGTCGATACCGGTTCGAAGCTCCGCTCCACCGGGAATGGCGAGTCGGGAGTCATGGGCGGGTCGGCCGGAGACCTCTACATCGTGGTTCACGTGAAGGAGCACGAGGTTTTTGAGCGGCAGGGCGATGACCTCTTCACGGAGATCCCGATCAAATTCACGCTCGCGACGCTTGGCGGAACGATCCAGGTGCCGACCATGGAGGGCAAGGCGACCTTGAAGATTCCGTCCGGTACGCAGTCGGGTACGACTTTCCGATTGAAAGGCCGCGGTATGCCCCAGCTAAGAGGCGGGGTGAAAGGGGACCAACTCATTCGCGTCCACGTGGAGGTGCCCACGGCGCTCACCTCGGAGCAGAAGCGCAAGTTGGAGGAATTTGCCCAGTCCTATGGCGATGCCGACGAGCCGAGCTCCCGGAGTTTCTTCGAAAAAGCTAAGAAGTTTTTCTAAGCGGTCGACTTGGCGGGAAGGCGGGGCCGGGAGAAAAGGCCTATGAAGCGTTTCGCGCCCAGGTGGTAGATTGCGAGCACGACCAGCATGCCGGTGAGGGCGTAGATCACGCCCTCGATCGTGGTAGGCACGGCGGGCTTGTAGATCGCGGCCGTGGCGTTCGCGATTGCCGGGTCAATGTGTCGAAGAAAGACAAAAGGCCGCTCCCATAGCGCCGCGTTGATCAGGGCATCGTGAGCAGATTGCAGGGAATGCACCCGTTCCATGGTGTTGGTCATGA
>JBDKHE010000358.1:0-5643 GCA_039797805.1 Verrucomicrobiota bacterium | reverse complement strand
AGGAACCGGCGGCGTCGGAGGCGAGCAGCAGGGTGGCGCCGATGAGTTCCTTGGCCTCGCCGAAGCGCTTCATCGGCGTGTGGCCCATGATGCTGGCGACGCGGTCGGGGGTGAGCACCTTCTTGTTCTGCTCGGCCGGGAAGAAACCCGGGACCAGAATGTTGACGCGCACCTTGTGCGGGGCCCATTCGCGGGCGAGGTTGAGCGAGAGGTTGTGCACGGCACCCTTCGTGGCCGAGTAGGTGAACACGCGGGACAGCGGGACGACGCCCGACATGGAGCCGAGATTGATGATGGAGCCGCCCTGGCCGCGCTCGACGAGGTACTTGCCGAACACCTGGCAGCCGAGGAACACGCCCTTGAGATTGACGCGCACGATGCGGTCGAACTCCTCCTCGGTGATGTCGAAGAACGGCGTCGCGGAGTTGATGCCCGCGCCGTTGACCACGATGTCGATGCGGCCGCTGCGCTTGATGACGGCGTCACGCAGACCCTCGACCTCGGCCTTGCTGGTGGCCTCCGCGGCGTGGAACCAGGCTTTGCCGCCGATGGCCGCGATGCGGTCGAGACGGGCCTGGGCCTTCTCGGGGTTGCGTCCGACAATGACGACCTCGGCGCCCGCGCCGGCCAGGCCTTCGGCCATGGCGCCGCAGAGTTCGCCCGTGCCGCCGATGACGACGGCCACTTTGCCAGATAGTTCGAAGAGTTGATTGAGGTAGTTGCTCATAATTAAAGGGGTTAATTCGAAGGGGTGAACCTCCAGCATAGCGGGAACCCGGGGCTCCGTATATCTGTTTTTGCGAAAAAGAGTTTATATTTTGCGAATATCCGACTGAATCCACTTCGCCATGCCGACCCACCGCCAGATCGCCGTCTATCTGTCGCTCTCGACCGAGCATGGCCGCGGGATCCTGCGGGGCATCGCCCGCTTCTTCCACCACCGGCGGGACATCACGGTGCTGAAATTCAATGATCCGCGGACGTATGATCCGGAGGCATTGCGGCGGTTGCGTCCGGCCGGCGTGATCGCCCGCGTGGCCTCGCGGCGGAACGAACAGGTGCTGGCCTCGCTGGGCGTACCGGTGGTCAACGTGTCCGGCCAGATCGCCACCCCGCTGCTCCCCTTGATCAACACCGAGGATCAGGCGGTGGGGGAGATGGCCTTCCGGCATCTGCACGGCCGGGGCTACCGGCATTTCGCCTATTGCGGCAACTCCACGCACCTCGGCTCGCTGCTGCGCTACCGCGGGTTTTGCGCGGAGGCGATCCGCCATGGCGTCACGGCCCCGATCCCGCAACACAAGCTGCCGCAGGGCGACCAGAACACGCCCTACCCCGAGCGCACCCGCGCCCGCCTCACCGCGTGGCTGCAGTCCCTGCCCCGCCCTGTGGCCATTCTCGGTTTCACGGACCGGGTGGCCCTCGAACTGGACGAATCCTGCGCGCGCCTGGAACTCGAGGTGCCCGAGGACGTCGCCATCATGGGGGTCGGCAACGATTTTGCCCGGGTCGAGTTTGCCCATGTCGCGCTCTCCAGCATCCAACTGAACACGCAGCAGATCGGTCAACTGTCGGCCGAGATGCTGTTGCGGATGATGGAGGGCGCCACCGTCGCGCCCGGCGAGACCCTGGTGCGACCATTGAAGATCGTGGCCCGCCAATCGACGGACCGCTTTGCCGTGGACGACGAGATGGTTGCGACCGCGCTGGACTTCATGCGCGAGCACCGGGGCAACACGATCTACGTGACCGAGGTGGCCCGGGCCGCCGGCGTCACCCGGCGGGTGCTGGAACTGCGTTTCCGCGAGGTACTCGGCACCTCGGTCTACGCCGAGGCCCAGCGGCTGCACTTTGAACACGCCCTGACCCTGATGGCCGAGCCGGCTCTCTCCCTCAGTGAAATCGCCTATGCCTCCGGCTTCGGCAGCCTGTCCGCGTTTTCCTCCGCTTTCCGCCGACAGCACGGCACGACGCCCACGGAGTACCGCCAGCGCCTGATCGGTTCGCGTCAGAATTGATAACGCGCCGATAGCACCAGTTCCCGCCCCGCGCCCACTCTCGCATTGCTGCCCAACAGATCACGATCTCCGGCATTGCGCACCGTCGCGTCCACCAGGAGCTGACGCTCCGCCCAACGCCATTGGTAACCCGCGTTCAGCGATGCCAGGCCATAGCCCGGGTACTGCAGAAAGTCCCGCCGGGCGTCCTCAAAATTGACCACATAGCCACCAATGTACTGCCAACCGGCACCCCAGACATAGCCCGAACGCTTCCCGGGTGGCCGGTGGCGCAGATTGGCTGCGAGGGTGTAAGCTGGCAGGCGGGTGATCGGACTGCCGATTTCCTGGGGTAAATCTGGTGAGGCTTTCGTGACAGCGCGGGTCACGACCCCCTTGAACGAAAAATTCAAGGTCGGGCTCGCGGACACGCGGACTTCCACGCGGGCACCGGTGAACCGTTCCTCACCCGATGCGACGAGTTGCGGCTGCGTCAGGTTGGCGTCCGCCACGGGATCATTGTAGAGGGGATTCCGCCGTGAAATGTGCCGGTTATAGAGCAGAAAACCCGAAACCGAGTAGTCCATCACGCCTTTCTTGGCCCGCCCGCGCAGACCCGCCTCGTAGCCGAGTGTGGTCTCGTTTTCCTGGATGCGCCCGGTCCGCGCATCCACGGGCGTCGAGGGATCGAAGGCCGTGCTGCTGTTGGCAAAGACCAGCAGTTTTCCCGGAATCAGCTGATGATTGAGCCCGCCATGGTAACTGATCTGGGCCGTGCGATCGCTCGTCAGCGGAAACGCGGCTCCCGGTTTGCGGTCGGCCACCTCCAGATCGACCTCATCGTAGCGCAGTCCCGCGGTCACCACCCATCGACCCTGCTGCCAGGCCAACCGGTCACTGGCCTCAACCGAACTGTAACGGGCCCGCTCGTCTCGATCCGTGTTGATCTTGCCGTAGGTGATCGGATCGAACCCGGGCCGGAAAAAGTTCGGGGCGTAGGGATCAAACCGGCGCACATCGAGCGGCAGCGCATTGCGCTCGGCGGTGGTCAGGGAACGCTCCTCACGGCTATAACGCCCCCAGGTCGTGCTGGCCGAGGTCATGAACTTCTGCTCCGCGCCCCAGCCGCGAAACCGGATCGTGCCCTCCAACTGGGCGGCCAGGGCTTCCTGCGGTTGCACCAGGTGGCGCGGTTCCCGGGTGCCTTCGAAGAGTCCCGTGGCGAGATTCAGCACCGAGTTCGTGAAGCGATCCTGCGTCAGGGAACGTCGCCACCCTTCCAGACTGGCGCGGATCGCCACCGCCTTGGACGGCTGGCTGTCGAACTGCAGACCGGCGGCCGCACTGCGGCGGTGCACGCCGGCGTCCGGTCCGTTGGCATTGAAAAGCGCGAGCGGCAGGTAGGGTCCGGCAATGCGTTGCGTGGCGTCGATCCGGTACTCCGGAATACCGGGAGTGACCCGACCATCAATCTGGCGAAAATCCAACGAGAAGAGCGTGCTCGCAGCCTTGCTGTGCCGCCACGTCAGCGCGGCAGACGCCGTGCGCGTTTCCTCAAGGGAAAACTGTTCCGGCCCGCTCCGGCGCTGCCATTCAACCGCGACGCGCTGCCAGAATTTTTTCTTAAGCAGCGGACTCGTGTACTCCAGACTGACCCGCTGCCGGTCGAGATCGGAGTACGAGGAGAAGGCGTTGACCTGCGCCTTCGTGCGAGGCCGGCTTGTCATGAAATTCTGGATGCCGCCGGGAGCGCCGCGGCCCAGCACGGGCACGAGCGCCCCTTGGATGACGATGGTCTGATTGGTGTTCAACGTCTCCGGGATGCCGATCTGGATGAAGCTGTTCCGCAAAGCCGGGGTGGGAAAACCACGCAGATTCAACCGATCATCCCCGGCGATGCGATCGGCCGGCGAGGTTTCCGCCACGGCGACCAACTCGGCGTTCAACTCCGCACTGTCCCCCGACACGGTGTAGTCAGCCGGATCGATGAGGGAGTTGGAAAATGGTTCATCCCTCAACTGTTCCTCCACCGAGCCCATGCCCGTGGAGTCGTAACGCTCATCCTCGGTCGCGGAGTCCACTTTCAGGTCATCCAGATACAGAATTTGTTCAGTGGGCGTCACCGGACGCGTCTGGGCCCAACCCGGCGCCGTGATGGCGAGGAAAACCAAAAACCACATCCCCAAGCGAATCTGACCGCGCTGCATCAGACCACTTAGGTCGTCTCCCATCGAAATTTCAATCACCACAAAAGGATTCATCGCCCCGCCACGCATCCAAGGTCAAGGGTGCCGTGGCTCGACGACGAAGTCCCCAAAGTCCGCGAACGTGCTCTCGGCGCCGGCGGCAAACAGGCCGACCTTGGCCCCGACCCAGCGACCGACGGAAGCCGTGAAGACGTCGCCCAGCGCCGTGAACGTCCGGCCATCCACACTGAAGCTGAAGCGGCATCGTCCACCGGCCGCGACCTCAACCCGCAGGTACACCGGGCCGGCGAGTTGGCCGGCAATGACTTTCTCCGTTTCCACGGGTTTATCCGCAGCCTGCATGACGGTGACCTGCACCAAACGGCCGTCACGCACCCCGATCCAGGCGTAGTTGAAACCAAAGACGATAAGTCCCGATTGCGCCGCCGTCGTCTGATCAAGCCGGGTCGTCACACTGAATTCCTCCGCCGGGAATTTCTGCATCAGCAAAAACGGCGCGTCGTAAAGGTTGCGGGGCTTGGGCTCCGGTTGGGCAAAAAGCCGCAGGGTGCCCGGCCGGGCCGTCAGTGAAAACCAATCCTTGCCGGGATTCGCCTGCCATTGCCATTGCAGTCCGAGGGACGGGGAGGCGAAACTGTCACTCGTGGGTGGCACGGCCACGGGTTGCACCGGCAGCGTCGGCTTGGCGTGAACGAGCACCGGCTCACCGGTCTTCGCCCCGGTCTCAACGGCGGTGCCCATGAGCGGCCAGTCATTTTCCCAGCGCATGGGCTGCAGGTGCACAATGCGGCCGTAGGCCTCCTTGTCCTGGAAATGCAGGAACCACGATTCTCCCGCCGGGGTGTCGACCCACGCGCCTTGGTGCGGCCCGTTGATGGGCGTCTTGCCCTGGGCCAGAACGATGCGATCCTCGTACGGGCCGCGGATGTTTTTGGAACGGAAAACCGACTGCCAGCCCTGGGTCACGCCGCCGGCGGGGGCGAAGACATAGTACCAGCCGTTGCGCTTGTAGAGTTTCGGCCCCTCGAGCGTCGTGTAGTCGGGCAGTTTGTTGCCGTTGATGACATAGCCAAAATCGTCGATCACCTTCGTGCCCTCGGCATTGAGCTCGAGCAGGGTGAGCACGTTCTTCACGTTGGCCCGGCTGTTGGCCCAGCCGTGGATCAGGTAAACGCGACCGTCATCGTCCCACAGCGGACAGGGATCGATGAGTCCCTTGCCTCCTTTCACGAGCACCGGCGCGCTCCACGGACCGCGCGGATCGACAGCTGTGATCACATAGAGACCGAAATCGGGATCGGGATAGTAGATCCAGAATTTGCCGTCATGGTGGCGGATGGCGGGGGCCCAGACTCCCTTGCCGTGCTGCGGGGTGCGGAAGGCTTCCTCGGGCACGAGCCGGGGCAGCGCATTGGTCACCAGCTCCCAATTCACGAGAT
>JBDKHE010000357.1:0-4257 GCA_039797805.1 Verrucomicrobiota bacterium | reverse complement strand
GGCGCAATACCATCGTCGTCGCCCTGGTGACCGGCGCGACCACGACCCTGTCGCTTTATTACTGTCACACCGTGCCGCAGTTCATGGTCGTCGGTTTTGTTCACGGCTTCTGTTCGTTTCTTTATGGTCCGGCGGCCAATGCGCTGCTGACCGATCTGGTGACCGCGGAACAACGGGTCATCACGTTCGCCCTGATGCGCCTCGCGATCAATGCGGGCTTCGCAGCCGGCCCGGCGGTCGCCGGGCTGCTGTTCAGCCGCGCGCCGGCGCTGATCTTCTATGGCGACGCCCTGACCACGCTGATCTTTGCATCGCTCGCCTTCTGCTGGTTGCCCCACGGGTTGCGCACGGTGGCCGGCCGGGTCACGTCGCCGGCGGTCATCTGGCAGAGCTGGCGCGAGGCCATCAGGGACATGCTGCAGAACCGTCCGTTTGTCTTCCTGATCATTTCCTCCCTGTTGATGGAAATCGCCTTCGTGCAGACCTTCAACGTGCTGGCCATCACCACCGCCAACCTCGGGCTGAGCCCGGCCCAATATGGCGTGATCATGGGCCTCAACGGCGCGCTGATCATGATCATCGAGCTGCCGCTGAATCAATGGGCGCGTCGCTTCGACCTGCGCTGGGTCCTCGTGATCGGCTTTGCCATGGTGGGGCTCGGCTGCGCCTCGTTCGGCATCATGCGCACCCAGGCCGGCTTCTTTGCCAGCATGGTGCTCTTCACCGTGGGCGAGATGCTCTCCCTGCCGATCAGCATGAGCTACGCGAGCACTTTGTCCCCAGAGCGCTACCGCGGACGCTACTTCGGCACCCGCGGCGTCGTTTGGGCCATGGCCGGCATGGTTGGCAGCAGCGGCGTCTGGTTCTACGGCCAGCTGGGTGACACGTGGTGGTACGCCGCCGGTGGCATCGGTCTTCTCGGCGCCATTCTCATGTTCGTGAACATCCTGCAATCGGGCCGGCAGACGGTCCGGGAATGATCGCGGCGGCAGTCCGCTCTTTCCCAGCAGGACGGCTATCCACCGCAGGTCATCCTCGGTTACGAAAACCTACCGCTCCACCCGGCGGAAGCGCCGCCAGAGCAGGCTTGTCATCAATTTTTGCCCCAACAACCTCCGGGCCATGGGCCTGCCCCCCGACGCGGAAATCGCCAACCCAACTTCGCCTGAGCTTCTGCCTGCGCCCGGCGGCTTGGGGCCGGGGGAAATCGTCTCGGTCAATCGCGTGGGCGGATTGAAATGAAACCGACCGCCCTCCGGATAGGACTGTATGGCCTGCTGGTCCTCGCCGCCCTGGCCCTCCGCTTGTACCATCTGGGCGAGCTCAAGCCACCGGTCTTCGACGAGATCTTCTATCCCAAATTCGCCTACGATTATATCCAGCATAAGCCTTTTTTCGACGCCCAGCCGCCGTTCTCGAAGTACCTGCTGATGCTGGGCATGAAGGCGTACCACGCACTGCCCTGGGTCAACGAGCCCCCGTTGGGTTCGCTGCCGTTTAATGAGGTCAATGCCGTCAGCTATCGTTGGGTCAGCGCCGCGCTCGGCACCCTGCTCGTGCTGGTCGTTGCCCGGCTGGTCTTCGTCCTGACGAGGAATCACGCGATGGCGTTGGTAGCCGGTACGCTGGTGGCGCTGGATGGCTCAATGATCGTGGCTTCCCGCTTCGGCCTGAACAATGTCCAGATCCTCTTCTTCGGGTTCCTTGCCCTGATGTCCCTGGCCTCGAGTCTGACCGGTCGCTTTCGGCGTGGGTATTTTCTGATGGGATGCGTGGCTCTCGGCATCGTTTTCAACATCAAATGGAATGGCCTGGCCTTCTGGCTCATCGCGGTCGCCGGCCTGTTGGCGGTGCTGCTTTTGCCGCTGCCGCCAAAGATCGTCACGAAAACGAACACCGCCGACCATGTGCTCTGGCAGGCCTGCAAGGATCTGAACGCCCGACAGAGGATCGGGATCCTTTCCGTGCTCATTGCGGTGCCGGCCATCGTCTATGCGTTGCTCTGGATTCCGGATCTGCGGCTGAACCAAGCCTACGGCTTTGTGGACATGCACAAGCAGATCTACGGTTTCCACAAAGGCTCCGTCAGCGCGGAAGCCCACCCCTATTGCTCGCGTTGGTACACCTGGCCGTTGATGAAACGGCCGATCTCGTACGCCTTCGAAACACGTCAGGTCGCCGGTGAGGGCACTTATTACCGCGATGTGCACAGCTTCGGCAATCCGGTGCTCTACTGGCTCGGCGCGCTGGCCATGATCGCCTTGATCGGCTGGCTGGGACGGGACATCCGGCGCCTTTTCCTGCGCGCCGAAACGGACGGACACTTCTTCTTCCGCCTGTCCGTGGTCGGCGGCTATCTCGCCTGCTGGCTGCCGTGGATGCTCATCAAGCGATGCACCTTCTTCTATCATTACCAGAGCGCGGCGGTTTTTTCGTTCATCGCGGTCGCCTATGTGCTGGTGCATCTTTGGCGGCTCAATCGGTGGACCCGGTACCTCTGCCTGGCCCTCGCCTGCATGTTGATCGCGGCCTTCGTCTATTGGCTACCCTTTCAGCTGGGGATCGAACTCGATCAAAACAGCTGGCAGCAGCGCATGTGGTTTCGGTCCTGGATCTAGCGCTTCGTGGTTTCAAGGCCTCCGGTCACTGCCGCATTGGGCATTCCGTGGCCCGACGTGATCGGATGTTTACTAACAAGCGGAGCGTAACGCCTTCACCCTTTTGCAGCCCAGCCCTATTGCGCAGACCTGCGTTTTGTCTGCCTGCCGCGCAATCAATTCCTCCGGCGCCAGCCGATCAGCAGCAGTAGGGAGAACACTGTCAGGCCGAGCGCGTTCGCGGTATCCGGCACCATCGGCGGATCCCGCGGCTGCAAGTTCGTCAAGTCCTCGGGGAATTGATCGGTGAGACCTCCCGTGACCGGGGTGGTGATCGCTGCAATGACCTGTTCGGTGATTTGGTCGGAAAAATTGTTCGGTCCGTTCTTGTCCGGGTTGCCCGTGGGTGAGCCGCTGCCATCACCCGCGTTGCCGGTGCCGGCAAGATCCCCCGTCGGGCCGGAGGGCACGTTACCAACGAAGGGATTGTTTGTGGTGCCGGGAATGCCCAAGTCTGAATCCGTTCCAAGCTGCGTAGGCGAAGGCGCCGGATCAAAGAGCTGCAGATTGGTACCGTCAGTTTCGGTGACCAAGGTGATCCCGTCGGAGGGACCGTTGGAGGCCGTTGAGCCACCCGACCCCGAACTCGCGCCGCCACCACCAGCGGCCGATCCACCGCGGAAGCCACCCCCGCCACCGGCACCAAATCCGCCACCGCCGCGACCGGAGCCAAACGGAGAGAATCGTGATCCAGCGGGCTTTTCCCCACCAGCCGGTTCAAAAGCCCCGGCGGGCGCTTCGGGCCCATTGCCTTCCGCCACGACCGCCGGGGATCGGCCCGCTGACTGATATTCTTTCTCCACCGGGCTCTCCTCGAGGTAGGATCGTTTCTGTTCCGCGGGGATTACCCCAACCATCGGGTTACCAGGCTCGCCGCGTTCCGGGGCGGCCTCTTTCAAGTTAGTCTCTGACTTGTTCGGCACGGAACCTTCCCCCGTCACACTCCCTTCAACTGGCAAATTGCCCGCGCCTTGCTCCGATGGTTCCCCTAGGTAATGCCAGCCGACAAACAGGGCGGCGAAAGCGGCACTGCCGGACAGGATGATTCGGAAGGGAGATTTGATCGGCTTCATTTGTTGCAATTTTTTAGCACTTATAGTGCCTGCGTTACAACTGTTTCCTTTTCTCGCTGAAGAGCATCGCTTTAAAGCAGTTATTGAGCCGTTATCTGGAGAATCCGCAGACTCTGTTCGTAGCATTGTGTCAAATTCTCCGACATATGAGACACGCAAATTCGACTGATTTCATTACTATTGAATCAGTTCTGAAATCACACCGGTCTAATCCACAGGTCCGAGGCCTGACCAAAGAGTGATCGATAAAATAGCACTAAGGCGTCTGCGCGTCGCCAGGGCGAAGCTTTCTCGACCAATGCCATGCGCACTTTCCGGCAACTCCCCTCGTCTGACCGCCGGCAGAGGATCTCTCAATTGATCGCCCAACGGACTACACCACCCGCGCCCAGAGCAGCTTCAGATAGCGGCTTTCGAGACAGTTGGAATAGACCGGGTGATCCACCCCGGGACCCGTGCGGTCAAAGATTTGGAGCCGACGGTTGAGCCGGTGGATGCCTTTGATCACGCAACCCTCGAAATCCTCC
>JBDKHE010000356.1:0-14344 GCA_039797805.1 Verrucomicrobiota bacterium | reverse complement strand
CTTGGCCTACGTGACAAACTGGACCACCCGGTGGGGCTGGAAGAATGTGACGGCCCATCCCGATTTTTATGCCGGAGCCGTCGCGAAGGCCAAGGAACTGGGTTACGTGCTGGAGCATTTTTGGATGAAGGATGAGGGCATGAGTCAGGAACGTCTGGGCCAGATCCTTTATTCCCGCGGCATCAGCGGGGTCATCATCGCCTCGCACGGTCGGGAGATGGGCGATGCGCTGCAGTTCAAATGGGAAAATTTCAGTGCGGTGAAGATCGACTATTTTCCCCATCAGCCGGCGCTGCACAACGTGACCAACAACCAGTGCGACATCGCGCGGCTGGCCATGCAGAAGGTGATTGCGGCCGGCTACCGGCGCATCGGCCTGGTGATGCACCGCGGCTGGGATCACGCGGTGGACCACCTTTGGACCGCGGGTTATCTCTGCGAGCAGCAGGTGATCCCGGACGGCGAACGCATTCCCGCCCATCTTTTCCCCGAGCCGGAGCCGGTTGAGCGCTGGCTGAATGAAAGCAAAAGCGAGGTGCTGCCGGATGCCGACACCTTCATCCGGTGGTTCAAGCATTACCGACCGGAGGTGGTCATCAGCAAGGCGTCCTTCGTGCTCCCGCTCTTCAAGAAGATGGGCCTGAGCGTGCCGCGGGACGTGGCCTTCGTGGATGTCTTTCTCGAGGACTTCACCGGCGCGACCGCCGGGGTGAAACAGAATCACATGACGGTCGGAGCCCTGGCGGTGGAAATCCTCGCCGGCCAGCTGCAGCACAACAAATACGGGGTGCCCGAGATCCCGACCACCACCTACGTCGAAGGGACCTGGCACGACGGCGCAACCTGTCCGATGCCGGCCCCGGTGCGGACCGGGAAGCCCCGGCCGGCCGCGGCCGCCCGTCGCCGCCGCAAGTGAGCCCCGACCACCCCAGAGCCTATTTCTACCATGAGCAGCTACCTCCCGGATCCCCAACGCTACGAAGCTATCGCCTATGCCCGCTGCGGTCGCAGCGGACTGCGGCTGCCCCGCCTTTCGCTCGGCCTCTGGCATAATTTCGGCGGCGTGGACCCGCTGGAGAACCAGCGCCTGCTGTTGCGGCGCGCCTTCGACCTTGGCATCACGCATTTCGATCTCGCCAACAACTACGGACCGCCCCCGGGCTCGGCCGAGGAGAATTTCGGACGCATCCTGCGCGAGGATTTCGCCGCGCATCGCGACGAGCTGATCATCTCCACGAAGGCCGGCTATTACATGTGGCCCGGTCCGTACGGCGAATGGGGCTCGCGCAAATACATCCTGTCCTCGCTCGACCAGAGCCTGAAGCGGATGGGCCTGCCGTATGTGGATATTTTCTACCACCACCGTCCGGATCCCGACACACCACTCGAGGAGTCGATGACCGCGCTGGCCGACGCCGTGAAGTCGGGTCGCGCCCTCTATGTCGGCGTCTCCAACTACAATGCGGCGCAGACGCGCGCCGCCGCCGCAATCCTGAAGAGTCTCGGCGTGCCGTTGCTCATTCATCAGCCCAAGTACAACATGTTCGAGCGCTGGGTGGAGCCGGAGCTGCTGCCGACGCTGACCGAGGTCGGGGCGGGTTGCATCCCCTTCTCGCCGCTGGCGCAGGGACTGCTGACGAACCGTTATCTGCAGGGTCTGCCCGCGGATTCGCGCGCGGTGAAGTCCGGCGTGTTTCTCAATGCCGACAAGATCACTCCCGGGGTGCTGGCCAAGATCAAGGCCCTGAACGAGATTGCCCGCCAGCGCGGTGCGACCCTCGCGCAGTTCGCCACGCTCTGGCTGTTGCGTCGTGCGGAAATCACCACCGTGCTCATCGGCGCCAGCAAAGTCTCACAGATCGAGGACATCCATGCCGGGTTGAAGCTGCCCCCGCTCAGCGCGGGCGAGCAGGATCAGGTGGAAAAGATCCTGGCCGGGTGAGATTGGCCCGCCCGCGGACGGTGAGCTCCGGTCCCCGGGCCTCAGGGCGGGGGCCGGCCGAACTGTTGCTGGAAGGCCTGACGCAATCCATCCACCACTTCCGGCGGGGTCTTGGTCTGGCCGCGGACCCGGGCCCAGCGTTGCAGCGCGGCGGGTTCGTCGTGCTGGCTGATGGCGTAGAAGGTGAGCGTGGCGAGGGCCATCGGGTGGTCGGGCTGGCGTTCCAGCGCGAGTTGCAATGCGTCGAGGGCCGCCTGATTCCGTCCGGCGGCAAAATACACCGAGGCGAGCTCGACCAGTGGCGAGGCTTCGCTCGGGCGCAGCTCATAGCCGTAGCGGAACTCGGTGATGGCCTCCTCGAGCCGGCCCGCGGCCTGCAGCCAACGCGCGTATTCGAGATGGAGGCTGGGCGACTTGGGGCATAGCGACAGGCCCTTGAGCAGGCTGTTGAGCGCGGCCTGCTCCTGGCCGAGTCCGCGCAGGGCGTTGACGAGCTGCAACCACGCGTCGGAGTCGGTGGGGTTGATGGTCACCGCCTGTTCAAGGTGCGCCCGGGCGGCGGTGAAATTGCGACCGTTGAGATGGATCTGCCCGGCCTGGCGGTGATACGAGCCGGCCTTCGGCGCGAGCGCGATGGCGCGGTCGAGCAGGGCGAGGGCCGTGTCGGCGTGCCCGGCCGAGTTGGCGATGGCGGCGGCCACGCTGAGGCGATAGGCGTCGAAGCACACCTCGGCGAGGTCATCCAGCCACGGATCGGGGAGGTCGGTGAATTCGCGGCGGCCGATCGTGTTGCGCAGCGCCGCGGCGGTTTCGCTGTCGCCGAAATGCTCGCTCACGGTGACGAGCAGCGAGAGCGCCCCGATGAAGTCGGGATGCTGCGCCGCCGCGGTCTGCAGGCGTTCGCGGGCGCGGGTCCAGTCGCCGGCGGCGAGATCACAACGCGCCAGACCGAGCAGGGCGTAGGCGTTGCCGGGATCGCGACGCAGGGTTTCGGTGTAGGCTTCGCTCGCGGCGGCGGCCTGGTTGTCCTTCAGCAGCACGTCGCCCAGCCGGACGCGCGCCGGAAGGTAGGTCGGATCCAGTTCCACCGCGAGCCGGCGCAGCGGCAGGGCCTCGTCCAACCGGCCGAAGTTGGTGATGATGCTGGCCTGCAGGTGGGGCCAGCGCGCGTTGGCGGGTTCGAGCCGGCGGAGCGCGTCGTAACAGGCGAGCGCCTCGGGGTAGAAGCCGTTTGCGTGATAGAGCCGGCTGAGCTCGGCGAGTCCCTTCACGGCGTGCCGCCAGGAGCGGGCCTGTGCGGTGGCGTCGGCGACGCTCTCCGCGAGGGTCGCGGGCAAGGCGGACAGGTCCGGGGTGGCGGGCAGGTGCCGTCGCACGGTGGCGCGACGCGAGGCCAGGTTCACGCCATACCAGGTGCCCCCGCCCAGCAGGAGGGCGAGCAGCAGACCCAGCACAAGTGAACGCCGTTTCATCGCGTCAGCGTTTCAGCGTGGGACGCCAGAGCGTGATGCGGTCCATGCGGTCGAAGGGCGGATAGGAGTAGAAGCCGGCCGTGACGATCGAAGGCCGGCCCGAGCCGTCGAGATCGCCGGCGGCACAGGTGATGAGTTGGATCGGGGAGCGGGCCAGCACGTGCTGGGTGAAGTTCATCTTGCCGTCGTTGCGGAACACGACGAGAGCCTCGGCATTGGGATTCTTCCAGTCGTTGAAACCGCTGGTGCAGACGATGTCCATCACGCCGCGGCCCTCGAGGTCGACGCCGACCGGGGAGTAGGCGCCGGGGAGATCGCCGATGCGGTGGTAGCGGAAGGAACCGTTGCCGGCGTTCTCCAGCCATTGCAGGCCGTGCCAGGGACGCTTGCCCGGATCGGCGTAGGCGAAGCCGTCGCCGTTGGTGTAGAGGATGTCGGGATGGCCGTCGCGGTTGAGGTCGCAGAGGCTGATGCCGCTGCTGCCGTAGTCCTCGTTGGTGGAGCCGAAGAGGATCTTGCCGGAGAAGTTGCCCTTGCCGTCGTTCTCAAAGAGGTGGATCTCCTCCCACTGCTGCGAAACGAGGGCCACGATGTCGAGCGTGCGGTCGCCGTTGAGGTCGGCGACGCAGACGTTGATGGTACCCGAGAGGTTCAGCAGGATCTTGCTCTCGAACTGCCAGCCACCGAGGTTGCGCATCCAGCGGATCTCGCCCTGGTCATACCCGAACTGCGCGACCGCGAGGTCCAGCCGGCCGTCGCCGTCAAAGTCCCCGGCGCGGATGTCGGTCACGCGGGCGATATGCTCGGCGATGACGTGCTTGGTGAAATGCTGCCGGCCGTCGTTCTCCAGGATGATGACGGAACCGATCTTGTCGTTGTTGGGGAAGACCTCACCCATGCAGGAGACGAGCAGGTCGAGGTCGCCGTCGCCGTCCATGTCCACGGCCTCGACGTGCACGGGCGAAGGCAGACCGGCCATGAGGGTGGATTCGCTGAATTTGCCCGGCTCGCCCTGGCGCAGCCACACGACGCCGTTGAGCTTGTCGTCGCAGGCGAGGACGTCGTTCCGGCCGTCCTGGTCGAGATCGACGATGTTGACGTGGGAGATCCACGGCTTGCCCTCAAAGGGGTTGCCGATGGATTCGCGGGTGAAGCGCTCGAGGTCCAGCACCGCCACGTTCCGGGGAGCCGGGGCCGGGGCGGCGGTCTCTTTCGGACCGCAGCCGGTCAGCAAGCCCACCCCGATCAGGGCCGTGAACAGGAGGGACCTGGGCAGGGACCGGCAAGTCGCCGGCCGGGCCGGTTGGGCAGCGAAGAAAAGCATCGTCGAAGCCAAACAGCTCACCCGACAAAGGCAAATCGACAACCCGAGCGAACGCTTATGGTGCGGCGAGGAGCAGCCGGGGCGTCCCGGACGGACCTGCGGAAACCGTCTCCTGGCCGTCGGGCCAGCGCACGCGCACCTGGCGGGGCGTATTGCCATCGGGGTAACCGAAAAAGCAGGTGGCGCTGGACTGGCTGAAATAGCCCGAGCCCGCCGTGACTTCGCTCGTTTGCGTCGAGCCATCCGCGAGCGTCACCGTGATGCGCGCGCCGATGCCCGTGGGATTGCCCGCCGGGCCCTGCAGCCGGACGCCGAAGGAGTGGCGGCCGGCGTGGCCGCCGTTGCGGTAGGCGGAGGTGATGTCGTTGTTGCGGCTCACCATGAAGTCGGGCCAGCCGTCGCGGTCGAGGTCGAGCACGCAGAGCGCCTTGGCATCACCGCGCACGCGCAGGCCGCTTTCCGCGGGGTCGCGCAGCGTCCAGCCGCCGCGACCGTTGCCACTGAGAAAAACACCGAGCCCGGTGTCGAAGCGGCCGGTGGCGGGGATGGGCGCGTAGGAATTCTGCACGGCCACGATGTCGGCCCGGCCGTCGCCGTCAAAGTCACCGGCAGCGAGCCCCTGGAGCGGGGCGGCCTGCACGAGGAGTGGCAGCGGCTCGAAGCGGTAGCGCCCGTCGGGCTGGCTGAGAAAGACGCCGCTGCGGAATTCGGTGGCGGTGAAGACGCGGGCGGCGGCGAGTTTCTCGGCCCCGACGAGCTCCGGCAACGTGGCCCGGGCGTAGCCGTCGGTGGTGGGAAAACGTTTCTGGATTGCCGGGATCTGGGCGCTGAGCTGACGGCGGTTGCGGCGGGGCACGAGCCGGCCGTTCTCGTAGTAGGCCTCGAAGTGCTGGCTGCCGCCGGTGCCTTTGAAGTCGCCGCGGTAGAGGAGCGAGGGAGCAGTGGGCGAAGCCTGGTACGGTGTGTTGAGCCCGAGGTTGCCGGCCACGTAGTCGAGCCGGCCGTCGCCGTTGAAATCGGCGGCGGCGAGGGCGTTCCACCAGCCGCTGCCGCCGTCGGCAAAGCCGGACGCCTCGCTGCGGTCGACGAAGCCCCGGCCGGCTTCATTGTGCCAGTAGCGAATGGTGCCCCAGGTCAGCGCGAGCAGCAGGTCGGGCCAGCCGTCCTGGTCGACATCGGTCCAGAGCGCGGCATTCACCATGCCGACCTTGCGGAGTCCGGGGGCGAGCTGGTCGGTGACATCCTCAAAGCCGTTGCCTGTGTTGCGGAGCAGGGCGCTGGTGGGCGGCAGCGGGTATTGACCGGGCAGCGTGCCGCCACCGACAAAGACATCGAGGCGGCCGTCGCGGTTGAAATCCGCGGCGGCGAGCGCGCCCACGCTGACCGGCAGCGCGGGCAGCGCGTCGGGGGCGGCGGGTTGCAGGCCGGCGTGGTTGCGGTTAAGGAAGAGGCGCGGCTGATAATCCACCGCGTTGGCCGGCATGGCCACGCCGCTGCGGGTCAGGAGCAGGTCGGTGGCGTTGTCGCCATCGGCGTCGAAGAGCAGCGCGGGACCGTCGTTGAGCGTGACCTGCTGGAGCAGGCCGGCAGTGTCCACGGCGGTGTAATGTCCGGGGGTATCGTTGATCAGAATCCGGGTGCCGTCGCGCGGCGTGCCGCCAACGAGCACGTCGTCGTAGCCGTTGCCCGTGAGGTCGCCCACCGCGAGCGCCGGACCGCGACGGTTCTGGCGGAAGGGCAGGAGCGGTTGGCGGATGAGTTCGTCGATGGGGATCTCGCGCACGGACTGCGCAAGGCCGGCCGAGGCGGCCAGCTCGGTGAACTGGCCGGGTGGGACGGGCGGCGGGGTGCGGTCCAGCGGCGGCGGGGCGGTGTCGGGCTCGGTGATGGTGAGGTGCTGGTCGGCGGCGATGGCCTCAAAGACCTGCACATGGCCGCTGGGCCAGGTGACCGTGAGTCGGTCGATGCTGGTCGTGTCACCCAGGCCGAAGTGCAGAATGGGTTCCGAGGTCGAGCAGTAGCCGCGCGCCGGCACGAGCTGGCGGACTTGCGGACCGGCGGGAGTGTCGAGCCGCACGGTGGCGCCGACGCCGAAGCGGTTGGAGCGTGTGCCTTGCAGCGACACGATGAGGCGGTGTCCGCTGACGGAATCGTTGCGCAGCACGGTGACGCCCTTGCCGAAGTTGGCGTAGATGAGGTCGAGGTCACCGTCGCCGTCGAGATCGCCGAAGGCGCTGCCGAAGCTCACGCCCGTCTCGTCGAGTCCCCAGGCCGCGCCGGCGGGCTCAAACCGGAGGTTGCCCAAATTGCGGAAGGCGAGGTTGGGCTCGTTGAAGACCGGGCTGGCCTTCATCGTGCGGATGCGCTCGATCGCGTTGTCAGCCGTCATCACGCGCAGAATCAGGTCGGCGTTGTGCGACTCGCGGTGCATGCCGGTGGTGCAGAAGAGGTCGAGCCGGCCGTCGTTGTCGAGGTCCTCCAGACGCACGGACCAGGTCCAGTCGGTGGCGGCAAGACCGGCGAGGTAGGCGGCTTCGATGACGGGCGCCGGTCCCATGTTGAGATACAGGGCGTTGTGCAGCACCTGGGTGACGCTGCCGTCGTCGGGATAGTCGGCCGACTTGCCGCGGTGGTCGGCCATCGAGCGCATGTCCTTCTCGTGCGTGGTGGCCGCCATGTCGGCGACGTAGAGGTCGATGCGGCCGTCGTTGTTCACGTCGCCGAGGTCCGAGCCCATCGCGGAGAACGGCATGTGCGGCACGACGTCGTTGATCACGTTGGTGAAGGTGCCGTTGCGGTTGTTGTGATAGAGCTGGTCGAGCGGGGCGAAATCGTTGGCCACGTAGAGATCGGGCCAGCCGTCGTTGTCGTAGTCCCACCAGGTGGCGGAGTGGCCCTGGGTGAGGCCCGCGATGCCGGCCTGGTCGGTGACGTTGGTGAAGGTGCCGTCGCCGTTGTTGTGAAACAGGTAGTCGCGCTGGCCGTCGGGCGATTGCTCGGAGCTGAGCAGATTGGTCTGGATGTAGACATCGAGCCAGCCGTCGCGGTCGTAGTCCATGAAGCAGGCCATGCCGCAGGCGTCCTTGACGGCGAGGCCGCGTGCGGCCGCCTCCTCCTTGAACGTGCCGTCGCCCTGGTTGACGAAAAGCCAGTTGGGGGCGTCGAAGCGGCACACGTAGAGGTCGAGCCGGCCGTCGTTGTTCACGTCGACGAAAGTTGCGCCATCCTTCCACTCCTCGACCGGGACACGGGCCAGATCGTCGGGGGTCGGGTGACGGGGCAACGGCGGCGCGGCCTTCCAACCCTCGGCGCGGGCGAAGCCGGCCTGTGCGGTGACGTCCTCGAACTGCCAGTTGCCGAGATTGCGGAACAGCCGGCACGGGCCGGTCTTGCTGACAACGAACACGTCGGGGCGTCCGTCACCGTCGTAATCGCCGATGGCCAGCCCGGTGCCGATCGGGCCGACCTCGAACTCGTGGTAGCGCCCGGCCCACATGCGCGGGTCGGCGTAGTTGTTTTCGGTGACGATGCCGCTGTCCTCGGGGCGCAACGCGGTGAACAGGGTCGGGCCGGTGGGGCGGCTGGCGGCAGCGAGCGGCGATGCGACGAGTCCGGACGGAGGAGGCGGAGCGAACCATCCGATGGTGCAGGCCACTAGAAAAAGCCATGCAGTCCGTCCGAGCGGACGACCCGCGCGCGCGTTGTCAAGACCGGCTGCGGGATGCCACGTCGTCATGGGGTGGGGATGATTTTTCAGTCAGCCATCCGGCTTGCCGGAAGCAAGTGAAAGTCACGCTCGTCGCCGGGACGCGCCAAGCCGCGGCTCGCTGTCACGGCAACGTCCGCCCGAACTGCCGCTGGTAGGATTGGCGCAGCTTTTCGAGCATGGCGGGCGGCGTCCGTGGCTGGCGGAGGATTTCCTGCCACTGTCGCCGGGCCCCGGCCTCGTCGCCGGTCACGATGTGATAAAACGCAAGCGACGTCAGGGCCAGCGGGTTTCCCGGCTGGCGGGCGAGGGCTTGGTGCAGCGCGGCGAGGCCGGTCTCGGCCTGGCCTGAGGCGAAGCACAGGTCGGCCATTTCGACCAGGGGGGCCGCGTCGTTGGAGCTCAGGTCGGCGCTGAGCCTGAACCGAGCGATGGCCTCGGGGATGCGACCGGTCGCGGCCAACTGCTGCCCCATCGCGAGCTGGAGACCGGCGGATTGCGGGCAATGTGCGAGGGCGAGGTGCAGCGCGATCTGCGCGGCCGCTTCCTGGCGCAGCTGGCGGAGCGCATCGATCAAGAGGAGCCAGGCGTCGGAATCGGCGGGGTTGATCTCCACGGCCTGCTGAAGCTGGCGGCGCGCGCCCTCGCGGTTGCCGTCGGCCAGCATGATTTGGGCTGCGACGCGCCGGTAGGAAGAGCTCTTGGGGGCCAGCGCGATGGCACGGTCGATCAGTTCCAGGCCGCGGGCCCGGTCGCCAGCGGAGCCGGTGATCGCGGCCGCGACGCTGAGGCGATAGGGGTCGAAGCATACGTTGGCGAGTCCGTCCAGCCAGGGATCCGGGGCGTCGCTGAACTGACGGCGACCAATGCCGGCCCGGATGGTATCGGCGGCGGCCTGGTCGCCGAGGTGCTCGTGTACCGTGGCGAGGAGGGAAAGCGCCCCGATGAAGTCCGGGGACAACGTGAGTGTCTCGCGCAGGAGTTCGCGGGCCTTGGTCCAGTTGCCTGCGGCAAGATCGCAGCGGGCCAGCCCGAGCAGGGCATACGGGTTGGCCGGCGCGCGCCGCAGGGCCTCGGCATAGGCTTGGGCGGCTTCATCCGTCCGGTTGGTCTTCAGTAGCACGTCACCCAGTCGCAAGCGCGCGGGAATATAGTCGGGATCCAACTCGATCGTGCGCCGGAGCAGGGGCAAGGCCTCGTCCATCCGGCCGAAGTTGGTGGCGATGGCGGCGGCGAGGTGCGGCCAGCGGGCCTCGCCGGGTTCGATCAGGCGGAGCCCCTCATAGCAGACTAGCGCCTCCTCGTAGAAGCCGTTGGCGTGGTAGAGCGCCGCCAGCGCGGCCAGCCCCTGGGGAGCACGCCGCCATTGTCGGGCCAGTTGCCCGGTGGCACCGATCTCGTCTGCCAGCGCGGCAGGCCAGGACGAGAGCTCCGGCACGGCCGGCAGATGCTGCGCGACGACGGCCTGGCGGTTGAGCATGCGTTGACCGATCCAAGCGCCGGCGCCGAGCAGCACGAGCAACGACGCGAGGAGAAGGCGGTTTCGCGGGTGCATGGTCAGGGACGGAATTTGGGCAGCCACACGCTGATGCGGTCCATGCGGTCGAAGGGCGGATAGGCGTTGAAACCGCCCGTGACGATCGCGGGGCGGCCCGAGCCGTCGAGGTCGCCGACGGCGCAGGTAATGAGCTGGATCGGCGCGCGCGCCAGCACGTGCTGGGTGAAATTCATCTTTCCGTCGTTGCGGAAGACCACCAGGGCGGCGACGTCGGGCTTGGTCCAGTCATTGTAGGTGCTTACGCAGACGATATCCATGACGCCGCGGCCCTCGAGGTCCGCCCCGATGGGCGAGTAGGCGCCGGCCATGTCGCCGAGGCGGTGGAACCGGAAGTTGCCGCCGCCGACGTTCTCCAGCCACTGCAAGCCGTGCCACGGCCGCTTGCCCGGCTCGGCGTAGTCCATGCCGTCGCCATTGGTGTAAAGCAAGTCGGGCCGGCCGTCGCGGTTAAGGTCGCAGAGGCTGAGGCCGCTGCTGCCGTAGTCCTCGTTGGCGGAACCGAAGATAATCTTGCCGGTGAAGTTGCCTTTCCCGTCGTTCTCGAAGAGATGGATCTCCTCCCACTGCTGGGAAATGAGCACGGCGATGTCGGGGGTGCGGTCGCCGTTGAGATCGGCGATGCAGACGTTGATCGCGCCGGAGAGATTGAGGAGGATCTTGCTCTCGAAGCGCCAGCCGCCGAGGTTGCGCATCCAGCGGACTTCGCCCTGGTCGTAGCCGAACTGGGCGACGGCGAGGTCGAGCCGGCCGTCGCCGTCGAGGTCGGCCGCGCGGATGTCGGTCACGCGCGCGATGTGCTCGGCGAGGACGTGCTTGGTGAAGTTCTGCGCGCCGTCGTTTTCAAGGATGATTACGGAGCCGATCTTGTCGTTGTTGGGGAAGACCTCGCCCATGCAGGACACCAGCAGGTCGAGGTCGCCGTCGTCGTCCATGTCGACGGCCTCGACGTGTACCGGGGCGGACAGACCCTCGAAGAGGGTGTACTCGGTGAGTTCGCCGGACGCCGACTGGTGGAGCCAGACCACGGAGTTGTGCCGGGCGTCGCAGGCCAGGATGTCCAACCGACCGTCGCGGTCCAGGTCGGCGGTGTTCACGTGGGTGATCCACGGTTTGCCCTCGACCGGCCGGCCGACCGGTTGTCGCGCGTAGCGTTCCAGGTCGATGACCTTCGCGGCCCGGGCGGGCGGGGAGGGCGTTTTGACCGGGACGGGCCGGCATCCGGCAAGGGCCAGAACCAGCAGCAGCGGCGGAGTCAGCAGGCTGCAAGCCGGGCGGAAAGATCGGAATGCACACATAAAAAGGATCGGCCGTTCATTCGCGGATCGGCGGCGCAGTCAGCACCAGGCGGGTGCCTTGACCGTTCCAAGTATGGCTGGTGCTTTGTCCGTCGGCCCACGTTGTCTGGATGGACAGTGGCAGATCCGCCGGCTGCCACGACACATAAAATTCAGGGGCCGACTGGCTCATATACCCGCCACCAGTGGAGATTTCACCGAGCCGTTTCTCCCCGCCGGCCGTGGTCACGGTGACACGGGCGCCCGCGACGATCGCGGCGCGAGTTCCGCCTTCCAGCCGCACGGCGAGGCCGCGCCGTGTGGGCACGCCTTGATTGAGGAAAAAGAGATGGGGGCTGCCGCGGCGAGTCAGCAGAAAATCGGGCCAGCCGTCACCGTTCTGGTCGAACGTCGCCAGGCCCTTGGCGTCGCCCGGGACCAGGAGCCCGCTGGTCCCGGCGGAGACTGACGTGAATCCGCCGCGGCCGTCACCGAGCAGGAACGCGCTCACGCCGCCGGAAAACCGCCCGACCTCCGGGTTCGGCGCGAACCAGTTTTGCACGGCATAGAGATCCGGCCGGCCGTCGCCGTCGAAGTCCCCGGCGGCCAGGCCGAAGACCGGGGCCAGCTGCGCCTCCGCGGGGAGCGGCTGGAAGACAAAACCGTCGAGTCCGCTGAGGAAGACCCCGCTGCGCAGCTCCGTCACGCGGAAGGTTTCGGCCGCGCCCAGCCGGGTCGGGCCGAGGATTTCCGGGAGGGAGGCGGCAGCGTAGCTGCGATAGGACGTGAACCGTCGCGGCAGGTCGGGCATGAAGGGCGCAAGCTGATTGCGGCCGCGCACCGGTACCAGCCGTCCGCCCACCGTCTCCGCCTCCACGATCTGCGGGTTGCCTTGCGGTGTGAGGGCGGTGCGCAACAGCAGCATGGGGGCGTCGGGCGCAGCGTGGTAGCGCGTGTTCAGGCCGAGGTTGCCGACAGCGTAGTCCAACCGGCCGTCACCGTTGAAATCGGCGGCGGCGAGGGATTGCCACAGGCCGGTTCCGGCCCGGTCGAAGCCGAGTTCGTGGGTGGCTTCCTGCAACGATCTGCCCGACTGGTTGCGCCAGCACCGGACCATGCCCCATTCGTAGCAGACCAGCAGATCGACCCAGCCGTCGCCATCCACGTCCGTCCAAAGGGCGGAGTTGGCGAGGCCGGCCTGCTCCAGACCCGGGGCGTCGGTGGCGATAGTGTTTTCAAAGCGGCCGCCGCGGTTGGTCAGCAGCGCGCTGGCCGGCGCCACGGGATAACGGCCGGGCACGACCCGGCCGCCGATGAAGAGATCGATCCAGCCGTCGCGGTTCCAGTCCGCGGCCGCCACGGGCCCGGCGCTGATCGGCAGATCCGGCAGCATGCCCTCCGCCGGGACGAAACCGTCCGCTGCGGTCCCCAGATACGCCTGGGGCTGGTAACGGGAACTGCCGGCGGGCTGGTTGACCCCGGCTCTGGCCAGAAAGAGGTCGGCGATTCCGTCCCGGTTGAGGTCGACGATCAGGGGCGCGGCATCGGCGACATCGGAGGCGCGTCCGCTCAGGGCGGGTGACACGACCGGTTGCAGCCGGCCTGCGTTCTGCGTGAAGACGCGCAGGGGAACCCCCGCCAGTCCTCCAAGAATCAGGTCGTCCACGTGGTCGCCGTCGAGGTCGCCCACGGCCAGCCCGGGACCGGCGCCTTGTTTGCGGAACGGCAGCAGCGACTGGGCGACGAACTCGTGGGCGTCCGGCTCGGCGGCTTCCACGGGAGGCAGGCCGAGGCGTGCGCCGGCCTCGACGAATTGCGGCTGGACGGGTGGGGCCGGCGCCGGGGGTTCCGGCTGCGAGGGCTCGGTGAGGGTGTACCGGCGGTCGGCCGGAAGGTCGCGCAGTGTCTGCACCATGCCGCTGGGCCAGGTGATCGTCACTTTCCCGATGATGGCGTCCTGACCGAGACCGAAGTGTGCTACCGGCTCGCTGCTCGACGCGTAACCCCGGGCCAGGCCGATTTGGCGCACCTGGACGCGGCCGCCGGTTTCGATCCGGATCCGCGCGCCGATGCCCAGGCGGTTCGAGCGCGTGCCCTGCAGGGCGAACAGGACGCGGTGGTTTTCCGAGGAGTTGTTTCGGTAGACGGTCGGGTTGTCCTGGTAGTTGGCGACGACCAGGTCCAGGTCGCCGTCGCCGTCGAGGTCGCCGAAGGCGCTGCCGAAGCTGATCCCGTCGAGGGCCAGGCCCCATTGGGTGCCAACCTCCTCGAAGCGCAGGTTGCCGAGGTTGCGGTAGGCCCGGTTCGGCTCCCTCAGCTCGGGCGCGGCGAGCACGAGCCGGCGCCGCTGGTCGAAGGGGAGGTTGGCCATCTGCGAGATGAGGTCCTGGTCAAGGAAGTCGCGCACCATGCCGTTCGTGATGTGGAGATCGACCCGGCCGTCCTCGTCCAGGTCCTCGAATCGCGGCGACCAGGTCCAGCCACTGGCCGCCAGGCCGGCAAGAAAAGCGCCCTCCGCATAGCGCGCGGTGCCCGTGCCTAGGAAAAGCATGTTGCGCATGTATTGGGCGGCGGCCTCGGCGGGGATGTCGCGTGCCATGGTCGCCTGCAGGTTCAGCATGCCGCGCACGTGCTGGTCCCGGTCGGTCGGGAGCATGTCGGCGACAAACAGGTCGAGTTCTCCGTCGTTGTTCACGTCGCCGAGATCGGAGCCCATGGAGAAGTGGGAGAAATATGGCACCGCGGCGTCGGCGCGCTCGGCGAAGCCGCGGCCAAAGACGTTTTTGTAGAGCTGATCCGGCGCCAGGAAATCGTTGCCCACGTAGAGGTCGGGCCAGCCGTCGTGGTCGTAGTCCCACCAGGTGGCGGCGTGGCCCTGCGTCGCGCCGAAGAGGCGCATGGCGTCGGTGACCTCCGTGAAGGTGTTGTTGCCGTTGTTACGGAACAGGCGGTCGCGCTGGCCCTGAGGGGCGGAGTTGCCGAGGAGGCTGGTCTGCAGGTACTGGTCGAGCCAGCCGTCCCGATCATAGTCGAAGAACGCGCCCATCACGCTCGCGTCCGAGATCGCG
>JBDKHE010000355.1:0-5881 GCA_039797805.1 Verrucomicrobiota bacterium | reverse complement strand
GCCTTCTACGGCCAGAAGTGTGTCACGGGTCTGGGTCTGAAGAATTCATTCTACTTCCGTTACGAGCAGCCCGAACTCATCAACACCAACGAAGAACTGGCGCGCGGCATCGGCAGCGTGAAGGTCCAGTGGTCGTTCACCGGCAGCAAGATCACCGCCGATTTTGCCTACACGGTCAAAAACCAGGTGCAGCTCGACAAGTTCCGCATGGCCCTCGTCATCGGTGCGCCGCATTCGAAGTATCGCATGGGCAACTCCCCTGCGCTCGGTGCACAGGGCCACCGTTGCACCGTGATCAAGGACGACTTCCAGGCCAACTGGGCCGAGACCGAGGTCGTCACCGCGGACCCGACCTACAAGACCAACTTCGGCAAGCTGCATTACGTCCAGATGTTCATCCGTGACCATCCGCTCATCATGCGCCCCGGCCAGATCTATCGCCTCACGGTGAGCTTTGATCCAGACCTCACGGTCGTCGAAGCCTGATCCTTCCTCCAAAGGCACCTGCGGGTGCCTTTTTTTATGCCCTGATCACCGCACCGGCTTCACAGGCCGAGCACGCGGTCGATCTGCCGGCTGGCAGAGCGCAGGACTTCCAGGCGCGCAAAGCGCTTGTTGTCCGCCGGGACGAGATGCCACGGCGCTCCGGGGCGGTCAGTCAGCGCCAGCATGTCGCCCACCGCCACCTCGTACGCCGCCCGTTTGCGCCGGTTGCGCCAATCCTCGGCATTGAGCTTGTGGCGCTTGTGGGGCGCCGCCTCCCGGTCGCGAAACCGGCGCAACTGCTCCTCATGGGAAACGTGCAGCCAGTATTTCAGCACGATGGTGCCGTGCTCCGTGAGCTGCTGCTCAAAATCATTGATCTCCTCGTAGGCCCGGCGCCACTCCGCCTCGCGACAGAATCCCTCCACCCGCTCCACCAGCACCCGGCCGTACCAGGACCGGTCGAAAATCGCCACGCGGCCGTTGCGCGGGATATCCCGCCAGAAACGCCAGAGATAGTGCGCATGCTTCTCCTCCTCGGTCGGCTTGGCCACCGGGATCACACTGTAATCCCGGGGATCGAGCGCGCTGGTCAGACGGCGGATGGCCCCGCCCTTGCCCGCGGCGTCCCAGCCTTCGAAGGCGAGAACAATGGAGCGACCCGCCGCGCGGGCCAGACGGACCGACCGGTTGAGACGGCCCAGCCACTTTTCTCTCAACGTCCCGTAGTCCTTCTCCGAAAGATCCTGATCCAGCATCAGTGCCTGCAGACGCTTCAATCCGGATGGCTTCAGGGATTTGGTTGATGCCTTGCTCACGCTCGCCTTGGGCAGCCGGGCCATGCGCCGCTGCTGCTGTTCAAAACGGGCAAGCAGCAGACGGCCCACCGCCAGATCCCTCGCCCGCTCGTCTTCCGCATCGATGATGTGCCACCGGGCGCCGGGTCGGTCTGTCTTGGTCCGGATCAGTTGGGACGTCCGCGCCATGCGCTCGTAGATCCGGTGATGATGCCAGTCCTCCTCCGTCACGCGCCAGGCCGTGGCGGGGTCGGCCCGCAGCGTCCGCAGGCGCCGGCCTTGGGCCTCCTTGGAGAGATGCAACCACACCTTGATGATGAGGGTGCCGCCATCCACGAGGAGCTTTTCAAAGTCACGGATGCGCTCCGCCTCTTCCGCCACGTGCCGCAAGGCGCGCTGGTTGCGGGCCTCCTCGCGCAGAGTCTCGGTGTACCAGGAGCCCGCATAGAGCCCGATCCGGCCGATGCCCGGCAGGCTGCGCCAGAAGCGCCATTGGTGGGGATGCGCCCGCTCGTTGTCGGTCGGAGGGTGATAGGAAAATGTCTCCACGCCGCGCGGATCCAACCACTCGGCCAGGGTGTTGAGCAGGCTGCCCCGTCCCGCGCCCTCCGGACCGGCGATGATCAGCAGGACCTTGAACGGCGCCTGCTTCAGCCCGAGTTGCAACTGCACCAAGCGGGGCCTGAGCTCGTCAGCTCGGGCCTGATAGACACGCTTCGGCATGCGCGGTTTCTCTTTGGGCATGAATCCAAGCTGTCGCGCCGAAGCCGGTTGTCGAGCCGTGGATGAGCCCGTCCTGTGTTACGGCGAGGTTAAATCCCCGCCCCCGCGCCACGCCACCGTTGCGGCGGGACGGCCGGCGCGCTTCTCATGGCAGACCATGTCCACGATTTCCCCCCAACACGACAACGAGCTCATGAAGCGTGTTCATTACGAGTTGATCGACGATTTTGACGAGGAACTGGAGATGGAGCGTGAGGATTGGGAGCAGCTGGACGACTCGCATCCTGCCCGGCCGGTTGAGTCTGACACCAGCCGGGCGGCCCGGAACCGCTATTTCAGGGAGCTGTTTCGGCTGCAGGGTGAATTGGTCAAGATGCATGACTGGATCGTGGAGAGCGGCCACCGCATGGTGATCCTCTTTGAAGGCCGGGATGCCGCCGGCAAGGGCGGCGTCATCAAGCGCATCACCCAGCGGCTCAACCCTCGCGTCGCGCGCGTGGCCGCCCTGCCCGCGCCATCCAGCCGCGAGAAGACCCAATGGTATTTCCAACGTTTCATTGCGCATCTGCCGGCCGCCGGCGAAATGGTCCTGTTTGACCGCAGCTGGTACAACCGCGCTGGCGTCGAACGCGTCATGGGCTTCTGTACCGACGCTGAATACGAGGAATTCTTCCGGTCCGTCCCCGAATTCGAGAAGATGCTGGTGCGCTCCGGCATCCAGGTCGTCAAATACTGGTTCTCCATTCCCGACGAGGAACAGGAATTCCGCTTCCGCTGCCGCATCAACGACCCGCTGAAGCAGTGGAAATTGAGCCCGATGGACCTCGAATCCCGCAAACGCTGGGAACATTACACCAAGGCCAAGGAGGTGATGTTTGAGCGGACGCACATCCCCGAGGCACCGTGGTGGGTGGTCCAAGGAGCGGATAAGAAGAAGGGCCGGCTGAATTGCATCGCCCACCTGCTGTCCCAGGTGAAATACGCCGAGGTCGATCGCGAGCAGATCGAGTTGCCCCCTCGCGTCCATCATCCCGACTACCGTCGCGAGCCGATCCGCCCGGAAATGATCGTGCCGGAAATCTACTGAGCGGGGGACGTACCTGCGGCTGGGTCAACCGGAAGGGCGATCACGCTGGACGCCTCTGGCGACGTGTCGGCCGTGCTCACCGAAGGAACCCGCTTGGGGCTGCGCGAGGCGGCCGGCTGGCGTCTCGGTTTCCTGGCGTTTAGCGCCACCAGTTCCGCCTTGAGGGCCTTGAACTCCTTGCGGCGCTTTTTTGCCAGGCGCTTGGCCGCCTTGAATTCCTGTCTGGACAGCTTGAGTTCCGCCTTGGCCCGCTTCATGGCGAGCTTGGCTGATTCAGCCTGCTTTTTCGCCGCCGCAAGCCGGACGTTCAGCTTTTTCTTCTCAGCAAGTGCGGCAGCAGACACGGTGGATTTCATGACAATCGCAAGGGGTGGCTCAACACGCCGGAGGATGCGGGACCACGGGCTGGATTCAACGACCAGAATGTTACAATTGCGTGACGTGCTCCGGCGCTAAGCCCTTGTCCGGCAGACGGCGGAGCCGCCGCCACCTGACCGCGAATGTTAAATATCCGGGTTTGCTCCTGATTTGCGTTGGTTCCCAGGTCCGGCCCGCTATGCGTTTTTGACCCGTTCTCCGGCACCTGGCCGGTCCAGACCGGTCCCATCTCCATGGCACCCACTCCACGCGTCAAACCACGCTCCACCAAAATCACGGCCAAGACCGGCCGGTCCATCACGCCCAAGGCCGGCGGGAGTAAGATCGTGTACGCGAACCGCGAGCTGAGCTGGCTCGCCTTCAACCGGCGCGTGCTGGCGCAGGCGCTTAACGAGGCCAACCCGCTCCTTGAGCGCACCAAGTTTCTCGCGATCGTCAGCTCAAATCTCGACGAGTTTTTCGAAATCCGCATCGCCGGCCTGCTGCAGCAGAAGGATTCCACCGGGGGCGAGGCCAGCATCGACGGTCTGTCTCCGCGCGAGCAACTCAAGCGCGCGTTCACCGAGATCCGCAAACTGGTCGATGAACAGTACGCTTGCTGGCAAACCCTGCTCGTGCCGGCCCTGGCCCGCGAAAAGATCACCTTCAAGTCGGCCGCGCAACTGACGCCGGCGGAAAAGACCTGGGTGCAGGATTACTTCACCAAGCAGGTCCATCCGGTCCTCACACCGCTGGCGATCGACCAGTCGCATCCCTTTCCCCAGATTGCCAACAAGACCCTGAACGTGATCGTGACGGTCGACAATCCCGAGACCCCCGAAATCGAGGGCCTCACCGCGATCATCCCGGTCCCGCGTATCTTGCCCCGGCTCGTCCAGATCTGCCCGGAAAAGCGCGGCCCCCAGACGTTCGTCTTCCTGAGCGATGTCATCAAGTCGTGCGCCGGCGAGCTCTTTCCCGGCTATCAAGTCGTCAGCGCCAGCGCCTTCCGCATCACGCGCAACAGCGATCTCTACATCGATGACGAGGAAGCGGAGAACCTGCTCAAGAAAATCGAGGAGGAACTGCGCAATCTCCGCCGCGGCGCCGCGGTGCGCCTGGAAATCGAGGCCGATGCCCCGGCCAGCGTGCCCCAGCTGCTCTGCGAACAGCTCCATCTGGAGGAGGAATGGGTCTATAAGCTCGACGGTCCCTTGAACCTCGACCGCATGATGAGCCTGTATGACCTGGTGGACCGGCCCGACCTCAAGTTCGCGGCCTTTGCCCCCGTCGAGATGCCCGGCCTGAAGAGTTCGACGAGCATATTCGCCTCCATCCAGACCGGCGACATTCTGCTGCACCATCCGTATGACTCCTTCAATCCGGTCGTGGAGTTTGTCCAGCAGGCCGCCGTTGACCCGTCCGTCCTCGCGATCAAGCAGACCCTTTACCGGACCAGCGGCGATTCCCCGATCATCGGCGCGCTGATCGAGGCCTCCCGCAACGGCAAGCAGGTCACCGCGCTCGTCGAGCTCAAGGCCCGTTTCGACGAGGCCAACAACATCAAGTGGGCCAAGGAGCTGGAAGAGGCCGGCGTTCACGTCGTGTTCGGCCTGGTCGGTCACAAGACACACTGCAAATGCAGCATGGTCGTGCGGCAGGAGGCCGAGGGCATCCGCCGCTACGTCCATCTGGGCACGGGCAACTACAACCCCAAGACCGCCCGGCTCTACACGGATCTCAGCCTGCTCACCTGCAACCCGGAGATTGCCGCGGAGGTCGCGCAGCTCTTCAATTCACTCACCGGCTTCGGCCGCTCGCCCGAGTTCAAGCACCTCATGGTGGCCCCGTTCAACCTGCATTCCCGCATCCAAGAGCTTATTGCCAACGAGGCGGCCAACGCCGCGGCCGGCAAGCCCGCCCGCATCATGGCGAAGATGAACAAGCTCGTGGACAAGGTCACCATCGACAACCTCTACGCCGCGTCCCAGGCGGGCGTGCAGATTGATCTCATCGTCCGCGCGACGTGCTGCCTGGTGCCGGGCGTCAAGGGACTCAGCGAGAACATCCGGGTCCGCAACATCGTCGGCCGGTTCCTCGAACACGCCCGCATCTTCTATTTCGAGAACGACACCTCTCCGCTGCTGTACGCGGGCAGTTCCGATTGGATGACCCGGAATTTCTTCCGCCGGGTGGAAGCCCTCTTCCCGATCTACGTGCCGGCTCTCCGCGACCGGGTGCTCAAGGAAATCCTCCCCGGGGAATTCATGGACAATATCGACGCCCATGAACTCCAGCCCGACGGCCGGTACCTCCCCCCTGCGCGCAAGGAAGGGGAAGCCCCCTTCTCCGCCCAGCAAAGCTTCATGGCCGCGGCCCAGGCGCGGGCATCCTTGCAGATCGAAGTGAAGCCCTGATTTCCGGATTGCTGTCC
>JBDKHE010000354.1:0-3362 GCA_039797805.1 Verrucomicrobiota bacterium | reverse complement strand
ACGCCGTTCATGATGGGGCACGAATTTCGTCAGGCTCAGACGGCGCTCATCAGCTACTACGTCGACCAGAAGAATGATTTCTCCCTGCTCTACGAAGTTCCGATCCTAGGCAAGCCCTGGGTATCCATTTTGCTGGAAGTGCCGATCTACGAATGGAGCGTCGTCGGTCTGAGCCGGGTGCTGGACCTGCCCCACTATGTGTCGGCCAGAATCATTTCGCTCGGCTGCTTTTACCTCTGCCTGCCGGCGTTTTGGCTGTTGCTGGGCCAGATCGGGGTATCGCGGCATCGGCGTCTGCTGACGCTCGCACTCATCTTGTGCTGTCCGGTGTACATCTTCTACTCCCGGGCCTTCCTGATGGAATCCATGGAGCTGATGTGCTGTGCCTGGTTCCTGTATTGCTTTGTCCGCATGATGCAGGTGCGGCGCTGGCCCTGGTTTTTGCTGACGGCTGCCGCGGGCACGGGAGCGGCTCTGATCAAGAGCGCGACGTTTGCGGTCTGGCTCCTGCCCGCGGCCGGTTATGTGGTGTGGTGGCTTTGGCGGGACTGGCGGGTCTTGCGGAGCTGGAGCGCGGCATTGCAGACCGCGTTCTGGGGATTGGCCGGAGTTGTCGTGGCCTTGGGGGCGCTGCGGCTGTGGATCCAGCTGACCGATCCGATCAAGGCCCTGCATGCCTCCGCGTGGATCTTTACCTCGGCGAATTTGTCCGTCGGCAACTGGGGGCTGGGTGAACTGGCTGCCCGGGTTTCGGGCCAGACCTGGGGCATATTATTGGAACGGTGGTCCGAGGCCCTCATGCCGCCGTGGGTGGTCGGCCTCGGTTTGATCGCGGGGCTGCTGGCCTTCCCGGCCGAGCGGGCGCGGGTGGCGGGAGTGGCCGCGGTGTTCTTCCTCGCGCAGCTGATGTTCCCCTTCGCCTATGCCTATCAGGAGTATTATTACTACGCTTGCGGCGTGTTCCTGCTGGGTGCCTTGGGGTTTGTGCTGGGCGGCGTGCTCGATTCGCGCCTGCCGCGCTGGCTATGCTGGTTGCTGCTGCTGGTGCTGCCGGCGGCGGAACTGCACACTTATTGGCGGGTTTATTACGGACAACAGATGATCAAGTCCGATGGGGGTTTCTCCTTCACGCAGACCCTGCGCGAACTCACCCCGCGGGATTCCGTCATCATTGTCTCCGGAGCCGACTGGGCGGCGATGATCCCGTTTTACTCCCAACGGCGCGCCCTGATGATTCGCAACGGACTGGGCAATGACCCGGCGTACCTGCAGCGCGCGTTTGGGGATCTGGCCGACGAGGATGTGGCGGCGCTCGTGCTCGTCTTTGATGAGCGCAAGAACATGAAACTGAAGGAACTGGCGGCCGCAGAGTTCGGCCTGGATTCAGAGCCGACGTTCACCCACGAGATTGCCGACATCTATTGCAACCAGCGTTACAGCAATCTCGTGAAGGAGGGACTCAAGCAACGCGGGTATTTTGGCGACATCAAGGTGCCTAATCCCTCGTTGATCAACCTGCTGGTCCCCGTGACCCAGCTGGTGAACCAGGGTCTGGCCAAAACGGCCTTTTCCATGGTGTCACCGGCGCCGCTCAAGGTGCGTTTTACCTACGGAATCAGTCACATGAACAAGGATGGCGTCTCGGTTCTGGACGCCCACCCCGACAGCGATCTTTGGCTCAGGCCGCCTTCCGGAGCGACCCAGATCGAATGGGATTTCGGCATGGTTTCCACGGCGTGGGAAAAATCCGGAGACAAGACCCAGGGGGTGATCCTGAAAGTGGTCGGCCTTCTGCCTGACGGCACACAGCGGGTCATCTTCGAGCGCAGCCTCGATCCGGTGGCGGTCGAGGCGGATCGCGGCGACCAACGGGCCAGCATCGCCTTCCAAGCCTCGCCGGGAGAGATGCTCCAGTTCAGCGTCCGACCCCGCTTTGGTTACGCCTATTGCTGGACGTATTGGAAAAAGATCGAAGTGAAATAGCCGCCACCCTTAACGGGTGTGACGGCCCGCGGTCTTGGCCACCAAGCCGAGGTGTCGGGGCATGACGGCCGGCAGGTCAAAGCCGTTTTCCGCGCGGGCGCGGGCGCGGGCGGCCAGTTCGCGTCCGATTGCCGGGGTCGCCAGCAGGCGCGCGAGTCCGTCGCACCAGGCGACCGTGTCGCCGGCAGGCAGGAGCAGCGCTTCGAGATCGGGGCGCACCAGTTCGGGGACGCCGTGCACCGCCGACGCGATGATCGGCGTGCGCAAGGCCATGGCCTCAAACACCACGCGCGGCGAGGATTCCTCGTAGCTGGAGCAGGCGAAGAGATCGGCCGCGAGATAGTAGCGGAGGTAGTCGGTGGTCTCGGGATGGACGACCAAGTTGGGTCGGCCCAGCGCGGCCAGCGAGTCGGCCAACATCGCGTCGAAGGGTGAGTGGCGTCCGCCCAGCAATACGAAACGGGTCCGCGCGGCCAGATCGGGGTGGCGGCGCCAGAGCAAATCCGCGGCGCGCGCAAAGGTGTGCTGGCCCTTGCGGTCGGAGACCGTGCCGATGTTGCAGACGAGGAGTTCGCCGGGTTTTACACCGAGATCACGGCGCAACGCATCACGATCCTGCGCCGCGCGCCAGCAATCCAACGCGGCGATTTCCACCCAGCCGGGCGTGAGGTGATGCCGGTCCGGGTGGCCGTAACCAAGATGACACTGCCGCGTGGAGGCGGTGGTGAACGACACGGAGTCGGCCAGGGCGAAGGCCTGTTCGGCGAGGCCGATCACCGTCGCCGGCACCCGCCGGTCGTAGAATGTGGCCGGCGTGGTGCTCTCGTGCACGTAGAGCAGGACCGGACGCTGTGCAGCCTTGGCGGCATGCACCGCCCAGAAGGTGGTGAAGCTATTGGCGATGACGAGATCCGCGGCCGTCCAGTTCGCCTGGGTGACCAGGTTGGCGATGGCCGCCGAGGCCTCCGCGGGGGAGGCGGCCTGCATCACGCGTTGGCCATCGATCACGCTGACCCGCGCCCCGAGACGGACAAATTCCGCCCGCAAGGGACCGTCTTCCGCACTGATGACTTCCAGCCCGACACCGGCGCCGGCCAAGGCCCGGCCAAGTTCCAACAGAAAGCGCGGTGCTCCCTGCAGGCTCAGGCCGTGAGTAGTGAGCAGGACGCGCTTGGGCAGTTCGCCAGTCGAAGACAACTGGGTCGCTTGCAGCGGTGCGTTCGCCTGGGGAATTGCCCGGGCTGCTGAAGCGTGTTCAGCGCGCAAGGTGTCGAGGTAACGCTCTAATTCGGCATCGCGCGACACCGTCAGGCCCCGGCTGGCCAGGGCGGTTTCCCAGATTTGCACGGCCTCATCGAAGGCGACTTCCGATCGTGACG
>JBDKHE010000353.1:0-2555 GCA_039797805.1 Verrucomicrobiota bacterium | reverse complement strand
GGCGAGGACGGCCTTGTGGGCGAGTTCGCGCTCCAGCAGCTTCTCCTCGTCCTCGGACTGGCCAAGCTGGTGGTAGATGTCGGCCAGGATCCGGACCGCGATGGCCCGTTGCGCCTCCGCTTTCGGATCAGCCAGATCCTTGGCGATGGCTTCCGCCGTCGGGCCCAGGTCTTTGTTTGCGGCCAGCGCGGCGAGGCCCCGGAGACGGCGCATGGCCTGGGCCGTTGCGTCCTGCGGGAGTTTGCGGGCGTCAAACTCCTCGATGACCTTCAGGGCATCGAGCGGCTGGCCGCCGTCGATACAATGGATTGCGAGCTGGAGCTGGCGTCCGGTCCGCTCGGCGATGATTTCCGGATGCGGCCCTTTGAGCAGGCTGATAACCAGCTTACGGAACTCATTGGCTTCCTTCGGCAGCATCTCGGCCGTGAACGTGAACATCGAGCCCACCTCGACACCGAGTGACGGCAACCAGCGCCCGGCGCTGATCAGTTGTTGGAGCGTACGCAGGAACTCCTTCGTGTTCTTGTCGCGTTTGGCGCCACCCATTTCGGTGCCGAGCGCCTCCAGGTCGGGAATCACCGGTACGACCGCGGTAACAGATTCGGCGTCGCCGCCCTGTGCCTTCATCAGTCTCGTCCAAAGCGGCCACCACGTCCGACTGGCCGACCAGACCGCGCCAGACTGGCCGGACTTGACCAGGGCGAGCAATTCCTCGCGCTGCAACCGACCCTCCATCTTGGCCGTGGTCTCGGCGGGAACATTCTCCAGCAAGGCGAGCAGACGACGGGCCTCGTCGTCCCGCCCCAGATGCAAGTTGATGAACACGGCGCGGAGCAGGGATTCCGCGGCCGTGCGGTAGTCCGGGGCGAGTGGTTCAGTTTTCCGATAGTAGTCCAAGGCCTTCTCCCATTCACCCGCGCTCTCCATCGAGGTCCCCAGGCGCCGGAGGATATGAAGCGAGTAGCCTGGCGTGATGGTCGGCAGGGTGAGCAGTTCGTTCAGCATCGCGTATTCGCCAGGTTTGTCGCCGCCCTTGCCGAGGCGGGAGGCCCGGATCAGGCGGCCCTCAATGTAGTAATCGTCACTGGCCGGGAGTTGGTCGCAAAGATCCAACAGGAGATCCGGCACGGCCGTGTCGATGGGCGTCTTGCCCTGGCGTTGCACCCAGTCGGCATAACTGGCGGCCCGCCACAGTCGCCGCGGCATGGTGTCGGAGAGACCATGGCGGGCGAGCGCGAGCAGGCAGAGCCGGAATGCATTGGCGGATTCCCCTTTGTCGCCCGCGGCCTCGATGGCCTTCGTGTAGGCGTCTTCGCCCAGCGTCGGGTCGGCGGATTCGGCCCATGGTTTCAGGACCGCACCGGCGAGTTCGTTCGTGATGCGCTGCTGCAGTTGGATCAGGATGGCGCGGCTCGTGGTCGCGGTGCAGGCGGCCGCGAGTGCTTCGCCGGGGTTCGGGCGGACTGCCTTGATGATTTCCACCAGACGCGCCAGACGGGGTCCGTCGGCCGCTTCCTTCCAACCCCGGGCGATGCCGAGGATTTCGCCGAGTTCGTTTTCGCAGGTGTCAGGCCGGCTGGCGACCAGCGCGCGCAGATGGTCCTCCAACTCCTTGGCGCGGTCCGCCCCGAGATACAGACGGGCGATGCCGGCCTCCACGCGGGAGGTGGCCCCGTCGGGCACAGCGGCAATTTCCAAGAGGAGATCAAGCGCCCCTTGAACCGAAGTCCTGGCCAGCAGTTCCGCCGCCTCGACTCCAGCCTGGGCGCGTCGGGTGGCGCTCAGCTGGCGGTTACGGCTGACCCGCTCCAACTGGACGAGAGCCTCGTCATCGCGCTTGAGATCCCGCAGGATCACTCCGTCCAATGATTCCACCCAAGCGTAGTTTTCCGGGGTCACCTGATTAACTGAAGCGGCCATGAGGGACTGCAGGCGGGCATGGGCGGCTTCATTTCGTCCGGCGTTCCAATCCAAAATGGCGAGCCGGGCACTCGCACGCAAAACGGTGTTCTTGTCCTGCGGGAAGTATTGCAGCGTGCGCTCGAGGGCGCGGCGGCGCTGGTCGGGGTCGCCGTTCTCCGGATAACGCTGGTCGACCAAATTGATCTGGCCTTCGCCGCTGGGCATCTGCGGAAAGTCGAGTTCAGGGGTGTTGCGGCTGGCGTCGGGTTCCGTTTTCCCGTTCACCAGGAGCATCGGTTGGGCCAGCCACGCCTGGAGGGACTGCATGCCTTGGTAGAAGCGAGCGAAGTCTTCCCGACGCACGTCGGCCCGTTTCATCGTCAGGTCCATTTCAGCCCGAGCCTCGCTCGCGCCGAATTTCCAGCGGGCCTTGAGGCCTGCGATGGACGAATCCAGGTGAAAATCCGGCACGGCCTTGGCCGGCTGATAGCCGGCAGGCACGGCAATGGTGGCGGACACCGAGATAGTGTCGCGAACCATGTAGTAAGTGGTCTGGCGATCGGGTGAATCGCCGATGCCGGGAAACAGGCTGGAACTGCTCGGGAAGGAGAGGGACAACTTGTGATCGGCACTCGCAGCGACGCCGGGGACGG
>JBDKHE010000352.1:0-4346 GCA_039797805.1 Verrucomicrobiota bacterium | reverse complement strand
TTGAGGTACTCCTACGCGAGACATACACGGAAAGCCGGAAGGAGGTTAACCACTAATAAACACTGATGGCGCACTAATGAAATGCAGCGGATGAGTGACCAATTAGTGTGGATTAGTGGTTAACCGGTTCGGCTCCGTTCGCTCCGTTTCCTCCTGTGCACTGCCTGGTTCGTTTTCCGTGTGTTCTGTGTCTTCCGTGGTGATACGACTTTCTCAACACTCCCAACCAAACGCGTCAGGGACGACGCGTTCCACCTTTAGCTGCGCTAAGCGGTAGCGGTGGGCCCGGGACACTCTTTCTGACGAAATCGCCGTGGTCCGGAAGCGCGAGCGGGCGGGCGGGTTCAGCGCAAGGCAGCCTCAAGATCGAAAGGGAACGGTTCTCTCACCCCCTCAAACCGGGCACCGGGCAGGCCCTTTTGCTTGGCCCAATATTGCAGTCCGGAACCACCGCAGAACGTGCACGCGCGCACCAAGCCGGGTCCGGCTGAGTTGAGCCCGAGGCCGTTACAGGTCTCGCACAGGGATTCGAGGGTCTTGCTGAGCGAGGCGGCGTTCGCCGCATTGGCGGCCTGGCGGGTGGTGTAATAGGGGCGGCGGGCGGCCGAGCCTTCCCGCACAATCTCATCGCGCGCCACCCCCAGGCTCTGCAGGTAACGGATGCGCTCGCGGGCCCGGTCGGCGAGTTCGCTTTCGTGTCGTTGGCGCGCGAATTTTTTCTCTTCGACGATCCGGCGGGCTTTTGCGTCCGCCTCGGCGGCGGCCTGGCGTTCCCACTCCAGCTGCTGGGCGCGTTCGTGGTTGGCGAGGAGCTGGCGCACCGGCGCGAGTTGCGCCGCGGTGGCCCCGGCTGCCGCCGCGGCTTTCATCGTGGCGCCCGTCTTTTCCCAGAGCGCGGGCGCCTCGGCGGCCGGCGCCTTCTCCGCCTGCCGCGCGAGGGCGGTGGCGTCGCGGGCGAGGAGCCGGCCGTATTGCGCCGCGATCACGCGGTTCTTAGGCGCCTCACGCCGGCAACGCTCGACCAGTGAGCGGAAGGTGCGGCCCTTGACCTCTTCCTCGGTGACACCTTCGACGAAGGCCTCGGCGAAGAGGTTTTGATCCAAGAGCTCCTCATAGGCCTGCCAGTGCCGGGCCTCGGGCACGAGTTCGGCGGGCACCCGGGCGAAGAGCAGCGCGTAGAGGTTGAGCCGCTCGCGGTCGCTGTTGAGGACATTGTCGGGGTCGGCGGCGAGCTGCTCGGGCGTGAAGCTCACCCGCTCAACGGCCATCCGGGCCACGTAAGTCTTATCGGCCAGGCGGAGGTCCTTGTCCACCGGCCGATCAGCCAGGCTGGCGAGGGTGAACTGGAGCCGCAGGTCGTCTGGGGTAAGCTGGGCGAGCTGGCTGAGATAGGCGAAGGCCCGGGGCAGGTCCGCATGCAGATGCACGAGGGCGGCGTTGGCCCGCAGCCAGGGCACGTCCTGTGCGTGCAACGGGGCTTTTGTCAGCACCAGCCCGAGGGCACGCCGAGGATCGCCGGCAAGCTTGGCCAGCGGGATTTCGAGCTCGGCATCGGCGATGCGCGGCCGTTCGTCCAGAGTCCGCAGGGCATCGATCAGACGCAGGGCATGATGGGCATCACCGACCTTGCCGAACTTCACCGCGAGCCCGGCGTAGGTTTGCAGCAGTTGCGGATAGTTGTCGCCAAATCCGTCGGAAATCCCGGCGAGCGCCGCGCGCCCCTCGGGCGACAGGCCCGGGCCGCCCTCGGCCGCGAATTGTTTCTGCCACTCCGCGAGACGCTGCCTGGCCCCCAACAGGCCCTGCCGCAGGATGATCAGCCGGGCTTCATCGAATTCCGGCCGGTCGGGAAGCACGGTGAGGCGCTCCGCCACATTGCTCGGGGAAATGGCGGTCCCGGCGGACGGCAGTTCGGACGCGCGCCGCCAGACCGCAACCTCGTCGTCGGAAAGACGCGCCATATTCGTGTCTCTGAGCAAGGTATGTTCATCCCGCGGGGCGCCGAAGGCGAAAAGGGCGCGCAGGAACGGGCGGTTCCGCTGGTGTTCCAAATGCCGTTGAACCACCGCCGCCCTGTATGCATCTTCGCCGTCGTAGAATTCGCCTATGGAGCAGGCGAGAATCAAGAAACGACGGTGATAGCCCGGCCTGCCTTGCGCCGCCCTGTTCGTGGCGGCCTGGATCTGTCGCCGGGCGGTGTCGAACAGCTTTTCCGCGTCGGGGTGCAGGGGCCCGAGCCGGCGCCAGCGCAGAAAGGCGTCAAGCGCCAGAAGGTAATGCGCGGCAGGATGGTCGATATCGATGCGTTGATAGCCTTCGACCAGCCGCAAGGCCGACTCGCGCTCCCCTTGAAAAAGCCAGGCCACCCCCGCGATCCACACCAGGTTGTCGTCCGCCGGAGCGTGATCGTCCGACTGCTCCATGAAGCGGAGCGTCGCTGCCGTGTCGCCCGTGTCGAGGGCCGCGAGCGCGAGCGTGGTGTAATAGCGGTAGGGCGTGAGCTCGGCGGGCGCGGGCGGGATTTCTCCCTTGAGCAGCTCCGCCAAGGCCGCGTCGTCGCCGACTGCGGCTGCATCCCGGACCCGGTCAAACCATGAAGCGGGCGGCGGGCTGGCTGGCTCTTGTCCGCTACTGGCGGCCGGCAGGGTGAGCGCGATAATGAGGGTAAGGAGCAGAGGCGTAACGAGCGTGGTGGGCATAAGGGCCGACGGGGCTTGCCCGAGAAGAATCAGGGGGCGTCGAACGGGTCAAATCCCGACCACGCTGAAAGCGCACCTGCACCTACGTATTTCTACTAGCCAGGAAGGAGCAGGGGCGGTGAGCGGTCGGCGGTGAGCGGTAAGCGGTAAGCGGTGAGCAGTGAGCAGTCAGCAGGAGCCAGAGGGGTGGAGCATATTGAAATCGGGCAACTGAGAATCGGGCAGCTTGAAATTGGGGAACCCGAGGGTCGGAAAATTTCAGATTTTCGATGCCCGATTTTCAGATTTCACGATGAGTTCGAAGGCCTCCTATGCGAGACATACACGGACAACCGGAGAGAATTAACCACTAATGGACACTGATGAGACACTAATGAAATGCGGGAGATTAGTGATTCATTAGTGTGGATTAGTGGTTCACACGGATCCGCTACGTTTGCTCCGTTTTCTCCTGTGCACTGCCTAGATCGTGTTCTGTGTCTTCCGTGGTGACCCGGCTTTTTCAACACTCCCAACCAAACGCGTCCGGGACGACGCGTTCCACCTTAGCGATAGATCGGGGGCTCGATGATGACTTCCTGGCGGCGGCGCCAGAGGAGCATGAGGAGGAAGCCGATGGCGGCTCCGCCGAGGTGCGCGAAATGCGCGATGCTGCCGCCGAAGAGGGAGAAGCCGGTGACGCCCGAGAAGAGGTCGAGGCCGAGGAGGATCGGGATGAAATACTTCGCCGCGATCGGGACGGGCACGAACATCAGGGCGAGCTTGGCGTTGGGATGGAGAAAGCCGAAGGCCACCAGCAGGCCGTAAACCGCGCCCGAGGCACCGAGCATCGGGCTGGCGTAGATGCCATAGATCTGGGTGAGCGCCGCCTGGACGGCCGGATCCGAGGGGATGTTGCCGCTCCCGGCCGTGAGCAGGGTGCTGATGGCGGAGGGCCTCAGGCCCGCGGCGACGAGGCGCTCGTGGAGGCTGTTGAACTCATACGCATTCACCCCCCACTGCACCAGCGCGGCACCCACGCCGCAGAGAAAATAGAACAGCAGAAACCGCTCGGCGCCCCACTCCCGCTCCAAAATCGTGCCGAACGAGACCAGCGCGAACATGTTGAAGAAGATGTGACCCAGGCTCGCGTGCAGGAACATGTACGACACCACCTGCCAGACGCCGAAATGGGCGTTGGCCGGATACCAGAGCGCGCCGGCCGTGATCAGGCCTTCGTTGCCTTTGGGCAGCAAAAGGCCCGCAACAAAGACCACGATGTTGACCACCAGCAGGACCTGCACGGTCCGGGAAATCCGATTCATCGGAGTAAGGTTGCGATCCTGGCTGCGTTCGCAACCACGGAGGAGGGGGAGGGAGGGTGAGCAGTGAGCAGTGAGCGGTGAGCGGTGAGCGGAGAGTAGGGAGCGAAGAGCTTGAGCCAGAGGGGCGGAGCATCTTGAAATCGGGCAACTGAGAATCGGGCAGCTGGCAATTTCAGAAAAGGGGGATCGGCAATTTCAGGTTTTCGATGCCCGATTTTCAGATTTCACGATGAGTTTGAGGTACTCCTACGCGAGACATACACGGAAAGCCGGAAGGAGGTTAACCACTAATAAACACTGATGGCGCACTAATGAAATGCAGCGGATGAGTGACCAATTAGTG
>JBDKHE010000351.1:0-4989 GCA_039797805.1 Verrucomicrobiota bacterium | reverse complement strand
TCTCGTAACCGGCGCGCTGCGCGAAGCCTTTATCAAGGACGGTCGCGTGACCTTGGTTGATTCCGCCGCCGAGGCCGATGCCGTGCTTGAAGTTTCCCTCGCGCGGTACGACCGCGCGATCGCGGTGGCCCGTCCGGAAGACACGGGCCTCGCCCGTCGCTTTGACGTGACGCTCGAAGCCCGCGCCACCCTCACCGACAATCGCACAAAAACCGCCTATTTCACCCGCCGCCAACTCGACGCCAAACGGGGCGTCTTTACGGACAGCGGTCTCGTGCCTTCCGAGTACCAAGCCCTCCCCTTGCTCGCCGAGCAACTCGCCAACGAGGCCGTCCACGCCGTACTGGACACCTGGTAACCAGCGTAGCCGGGTGCGATATCGAACAAGCCCCACCCGCTAGGGCGGGGGGCACGACAGGTGCTTTGAAGGGCACCACCACCAGCGAACCGCTCACGGTTCCAGCAGTGGGCGCAAATGCCTGTGAGACCGGCAAGCCAGACAAGTAGACCCACGGCGATACGCTGCCATCGCGGACAGCGCGCCGTCTGGAGATTAATTCGAAGGTTGAGCCTCCGGCCGCTTCCGTGCTCCATGATTCCAGCTCTGCGCACCATGCCTCATTCTCCCATCCTCGCCCCTTCCCTGCTCGCGGGTGACCATGCCCAGCTCGGCTCCAGTGCCCGACTGGCCGCCGACACAGGGGCACCGTGGTTGCACCTCGATATCATGGACGGACATTTCGTCCCCAACCTCACTTTTGGCCCGGAAACCCTTGCCGCCCTGCGCCGCGCTGGTCTGAAGACTTTTTTCGACACCCACCTGATGCTGACCGAGCCGCACAAGTACATCGAGGCTTTCGCCAAGGCCGGCTCCGATCTCATCAGCATCCATATCGAACCCAGCTACGATCACCGCGCCACCCTCGCGCGTATTCGCGAGCTCGGCTGCCAGTGCGGGATCGTCCTCAATCCAGGCACGGCGGCCAGCGCCATCGAGCCGTTGCTCGCTCAAGTCGATCTGGTGCTGGTCATGACGGTGCAACCCGGCTTCGGCGGACAATCATTCCGGGCCGACATGCTGGGCAAGCTCCGCGAAATCGATGCCTGGCGTCAAAACCGCGGCCTGAAATTCAGGCTCGAGGTCGACGGCGGCATCGACCTGTCGACCGCCCCCCAGTGCCGCGCCGCGGGTTGCGACACCTTTGTGGCCGGCACCGCCTTCTTCAAGGCTACCGACCGAGCCGCGTTTCAGCGCAGCATCGCCACGCTGGCCTGAGATCAGGGCGCGCGCGCCTGCGCAATATCGGTCGCACGCTGGTATTGGGCGCGGAACTGTCCGGCCAGCTCGCTGGCCAGGCGCACCTCATCCACCTTGTTCTTGGCGTTGAGCGCAGGCTTGATCCGGCTGAACATCTGCGCGTAATCCACGGCCGACAGATCGGTCATCGCCGCCAGCGCCTTTTCTCGCGTGGCCGTATCCAGCCCGGGCGCATTGATCGCCCGCCAGGCGGCCACGAGTTCGTTGTGTGTGTCGATACCCATGATGCGGATAACGAAGGACATTTCCCGGAACAGGCTGCCCGTCCAGGCCGCGTTGTAGACCAGCGGCGTCTCGCCGGCGTACGGATTCACGTCTGGATCGGAGCGGAACGCGGTGAATTCAGGATGCGTGTAGAAATCCTTCCTGATCGGCAGACGGCGCAGTGCAAAATGCTGCGGACCGCCCGGCGTGCCCGGATTGAAGTTCCACAATTTCTGTCCTTCCATCGACATCACATACTCGATGAACGCGACGGCAATCTCGCGATTGGGCGCCCCGCGCATCAGGGCGATGGGATCGGGGGACATCGTCGTGCCGCCTTCCGGCATGCGGAAACCCAGACGCTGGCGCCCGCTTCTCTCCGTGGTGCTCTGCTCCTGATAACGCCCATAGAAATCGATGCACATGCCGACCGCGCAATTGCCCGCAGCCACATCGATCGGCGGCTTTTGGGAGGAATCCGTGAAGTAGCGGGCGTTGGCACTGACAAGCTGCAGGAGTCGCAAGCCGCGCAGCCAGCCCTGGGCCACAGCCTGCTTCTCGAGTTCGGCCTTCGGTTTTCCCGTGGCCTCCACCAGCCGCGCCCACTCCTCATAGATCTGCTGCTGGATAATGCTCTCAAATGACTTCGCGATCGATCCACTCTTGGTCGGATCGCATACCGCCAGTTCACCCATCAGCTGAGGATTGGTCAGGTCAGACCAGTCCTGCGGCGGCCGGTTGACACCGAGGCGGGCCAGGGCATCAAAGTTGTAGAGCATGCCGTGACCGCTCAGGACCGGCCCGAGCCAGCGACCTTGCCGGTCCCAATATGGCTCCCCGGTGTAACTCTGCGGTATCACGGCATCGGTGAACCATTCGGGATGCGCCTGCAACAGGCCGGAATCCACGATTCGACCGGCATCGGCCTGCCGGATAAAATCGTAGGTGCCGCCGCCGAAAAAGACATCGATGCCGCAGCCTACCGTCGAACCCATGAATTCCCTGCGGGCCTCCAGCGCCTCCGGACTGGCGTCCTTGGGCAACCGCGCATTCGCGAAGCCCGCCTGCACATTGGTGCTCCAGGCCTTGCCCATTTTTCCCGTCCAATGGTTCTGGAATGAGGAGATATACTCGGATTCGAGAAAGCGGGCGATCTCGCTCGTGCCACCGATCACGCGCCAGTCAATGGTCACGATCTTGCCCGTTTTCGCGCGATACCACTCGCGGAAGCCTTCGGCATATTCCTGCCGGATGGCTTCGTTATGGGGCGTGATGATGACCACGGTGCCGTCGGCCGGGCCGGCCCCGGCCTTTTGCGGGCGGAAAACAAACGGCAACGCCACCACGGCAATCAACGCGATGATGAGGAGCGCCCGTTTCATGACGCCTGTTCAAACCTCTTGTTCGCTTCCGGCCAGTCCTTTTGGCCGAGGCGATCCACGCAGACACCTCGCCGGTTCCACTCCTCGAAATGGTGTGCCCGGCAGGGCGGGATGCGGGGGAAAGGTGCGACCTCGATCATCGTATGGACCATCGTTGCTGCGCGGCCGCGCCCCTACTCCGTCAGGACGATAACGTCCTCAGGCTGCACGGAGGCATACAGTTCGCCCCGGGCGCTCCCGTCGGCGAAACGGGGGTTGCGTTCAAAGATCTTCAGCTTCGTGCCGTTGGCCGTCACAAAATCGTACTGGGCCACTTCGCCGAGATAAATGGACTCGCCGATGCGGCCTTTGACAAAATTGCGGGCCTCGGCGTTGCGGTGCAATTCCCAGCATTCCGGACGGATCGAGACCGTGACTGCGGCACCAACTTGGGGCGCGTTTGTCGGATCGCCAAAAATGCCATCAAACCGACCGACCCCCGTCTCGACGGTGACAAATCCGCCAGCGATGCCCAAAACTTTGCCGGGCAGAAAATCGGTCTCCCCGATAAAATGGGCCACGGTCTTGCGGGTCGGTCGCTTGTAGACCTCCCGCGGGGTGCCGACCTGCAATATGTAGCCGCTCTCCAATATCGCCATGCGATCGGCAATCGAAAGAGCCTCCTTCTGGTCGTGGGTCACATAGACGGTCGTCAGCTGGAATTCCTTGCACACGCGCCGGATCTCGGTGCGCATTTCCAAACGCAGCTTCGCATCCAGATTGGAGAGCGGTTCGTCGAGCAGCAGGCAACGCGGCCGGATCACGAGGGCCCGGGCGAGGGCGATCCGCTGCTGTTGGCCGCCGGAAAGCTGGTTGGGTTTGCGCTCGGCGTATTTACCCATGTGCACCGATTCGAGCGCCTCGCCCACCCGCCGTTTGATCTCAGAGGCAGCCACCTTGCGCTCCTCCAGGCCAAAGGCGACATTCTCGGCCACCGTGAGGTGCGGCCAAAGCGCGTAGCTCTGGAACATCATGCCGGTGTTGCGCTTGTGGGGCGCCAACCGGGTCACGTCCTCATCGCCAAAGAGAATCTGTCCTTTCTCCGGGATGTAGAATCCCGCGAGACTCCGCAACAGGGTCGTCTTGCCGCACCCGCTGGGACCCAGCAGGAAAAACAGCTCGCCCGGGTTGATCATCAGGTCGAGACCATGCAATGCGACGACGCTGCCGAACTGCTTGGTCAGTTGCTTGACTTGGATGGAAATCATGAGGGAGCGCGTGCCCGGCGAGGCAACCCGCCAGCCCCGGCCAAGTCAAAACGATTAAGCCGCCGCCAGCGGGAAGTAACAAGTGCCCAGCCGGAAGTACTGGAAGCAGCTCACCTTCGGCGGCCGGGCAGCCCTCTCGCAGGCGCTTGGATTGGGCATCCGACCTTCGGCATCCGGCACTTGGCCCTTGTTCCTTCTCCCTTGTCCCTTCCTCATTGTCCGTTCTTCATCCCTTCATGCCCTCCCCGAAAGGCCCGCCCGAACTCAAGCATCTGGATCACATTTTGGTCTCGCCCCTGGCCATCAAGCGCCGGATCGCCGCGCTCGGCGAGCAGCTAAACAAGGACTACGCGAAGAGAGACCTGATGGTCGTCGCCATCGTCAACGGAGCCCTGATCTTCACCGCCGATCTGCTCCGCCAGATGCGCAGCCCCCTGCGCCTCGACTGCCTGCGCGCCTCCAGCTACCACGACGGCACCAAGGCCGTGCACGAGCCCCGCATCTTCGACTCGATGAAACTCGACGTCCGCGGCCACAACGTGCTCCTCGTGGACGACATCCTGGACACCGGCCGCACCCTCGCCGCCGTGGCCGGCCTCATCAAGGACAAGGGCGCCCTTTCCGTGAAGACCTGCGTCCTGCTCGACAAGAAGGCCCGCCGCGCCGTGCCCTTCGAGGCGGATTACGTGGGCTTTGAGATCCCCAACGAATTCGTCGTCGGCTACGGCCTGGATTTCAATGAGCGCTACCGCAACCTCCCCTGCATCGGCGTCTTGAAGCCCAAGTACTACGCCGGCTGACCCACCTCAGCCCGTCGCCCAAGGGCAGAAAAGTTCAA
>JBDKHE010000350.1:0-4387 GCA_039797805.1 Verrucomicrobiota bacterium | reverse complement strand
ACCCGCATGGGGAACGACAACGTGATGCTGGCCTACAGCCACATCGCGCACGATTGCGTCGTCGGGAATTTTCTCGTCATGAGCGCCCAGACCGCGCTGGCCGGCCACGTGATCGTGGAGGACTACGTGAACATCGGCTGGGGCTCAGGCGTGCACCAGTTCTGCCGCATCGGGGCGCACGCGATGCTCGGCGGCATGTCGAAGATCGTGCAGGACGTGCCTCCCTTCATCATTGCCGACGGCAATGCCGCCATCGCCCGCTCCATCAACAAGGTCGGGCTGGAGCGCCATGGCTTCACGCCGGCCCGGCTGGATGCCATCAAGCACGCGTTCCGGCTGTTCTACCGTTCCGGTTATAACCGCACCCAAGCCTTCGAGCACATGCGCGAGCACAAGCTTGCGGGCGAACCGGATTTTCAGCACTTCCTCAACTTCGTGCAAAAGAGCGAGCGCGGCGTCGTGGCCGGGAAGTGATGCCGGGAAATCGTGAAATCTGGCAGCTGGAATCGAAAATCGAAAAAGGTGTCAGCGGGAATTCGAGGCGGATCCAGATTCTGGATTTCTTCCTGATTCTCTGTTTTCACGATTTCTGCTGATCGCCGGCACCAGCCCCGCCCAGCTTCAACAGCAACTCGTAGCTGTACAAGCCGGTGCGGTGGCCGTCGCTGAAATCGAAGCGGATGGCGTAGTTGCCCACGCGCTCCCAGCTCAGCACTTCGACGCCGCGATAATCGCGCGGCACTTCGCCGCCGTATTGGTGGCCGAAGATATCGCGTTCGCCTTTTACCTCGGCGCTCGGGGAGGCGGCGCGGAGGGTGGCGAAGGTGATGAAGCTTTCCTGACCGTCATCCCAGCGGATGGCGACCTCGGTGCCGATGATCTGGATGTCTTGCGGAGCGGGCATGGCGATACGCCAAGCAAGCGCCATCGGGAACCGGAAGGAAAGCCCCGAATGGCTCCGTCGTTTGACGGTCCTGAAGCAATATTCTGCAACGGGCCCTCTCGTGACTTGCTGGGTTCGATGGAAAAGGTCACGGTTGGTTTTCTTTTATGAAAATCCCCGTACCCCTCTTGGTTCTATCAGCTGGTTTGATTCTTCTCGCCGGATGCGGCAAAAAGTCGGACGCCCCTTCCTCCGGTGCGGCATCGACCACCCCATCCACCGTCAAGATTGGCTATCTCGTCAAGCAGCCGGAGGAACCTTGGTTCCAGTTTGAGTGGAAAGGGGCGACCGCCGCTTCCAAACAATACGGCTTCGAACTCGTGAAGCTTGGCGTGCCCGACGGCGAGAAGGTCATGACCGCCATCGACAGCCTCGTGGCCGGCGGCGCGCAGGGCTTCGTGATTTGCACCCCGGATGTGCGCCTCGGACCAGCGATCGTGGCCCGCGCCAAGCTCAAGGGGCTGAAGGTCATCACCGTCGACGACCAGTTCGTCTCCGCCGACGGAAAGTTCATGACCGACGTGCCGTACCTCGGCATGTCCGCCAGCAAGATCGGTGCGGCCCAGGGGCAGGCGCTCTATGCGGAGATGACCCGCCGCCAGTGGCCGGTGAGCGAGACCGCCGTATGCGCCATCACGTTCGAGGAACTCGACACGGCCCGCGAGCGCACCGACGGTTCCATCAACGCGCTGAAGGCAGCCGGGTTTCCGGCCGACCGCATCTTCAAGGCGCCGCAGAAGACCACCGACGTCCCGGGCAGCCTCGATGCGGCGAACATTCTCCTGACGCAGCATCCCGAGGTGAAGCGCTGGCTGGTGTTGGGTATGAACGATACCGCCGTACTCGGAGCGATCCGTGCGACCGAGGGCCGCGGATTCACCGCCGAAAACGTCATCGGCGTGGGTATCAACGGTACGGATTGCATCGACGAATTGCGCAAGGCCAGCCCGACCGGGTTTTATGGTTCCATGCTGGTGTCCGCCCCGCAGGAGGGTTTCAAGACGTCAGAGCTGCTTTACCACTGGATCAAGGATGGCGTGGCGCCGCCGCTCGACACGCGCACCACCGGCATTCTGATCACCCGGGAAAACTTCGAAGCCGTCCTCAAGAAGGAAGGCATCCTCGAATAAGGGTAATTTGCGCTTCTGAAACGGCAGGGCGGGTTTGCGAACCCGCCCTTTTTTGTTGGAGGGCTCATCATCGGGAGGCCGTGCCGGGTAGCGCGGGACAATTTGCGAAACCGGTGATCCTGATGGATCCTTCGCTTCGCTCAGGATGACGATCCCGGTTGGGCTGATTCCGCACAGTAGAACCGGTCTTCGACCGGTTCCTCTCGAAGGAGACGGAGGCCAGTCGGAGACTGGCCCTACGGAGCATTTCGTCCCGCAGTAGGTTTGTCGTCACCACGCCTCCGGCTCGACTGCCGGGGGCTTTTTCTTTTTCAGCCTGCCCTCGTAGCTGCGGTCGATCTCCTCGATCTCGGGCTCGGGGATGCGGGTGAAGGCGATGCGCATCGGGGCCTCTTTCGTGGCGCCGTGGGCGCCGCCGAAGTACACCGAGTCCTTCCCGAGCACCTTGTTGAGGTGGTCCACGGCTTTCAGCAACCGGTCGTGCGATTGCGCGTTCTCCTGGGCGAACAGGTCGGGCGTATGCTGATCCATGCCGATCAGGTGCGTGAGGTGGACGCCGATGCGCAGCGGGACCCGGCGGCGGTCGGCGGGCGGTCGCTTGGCCCAGATTTGCGTCAGGGCACGGGAAAGCTCCAGCGTGTCCTGCGTTTCGGTGAGGCGCAAATCGCCGTGCCAGGCGGTGTCGTCGGTGTAGTCCACGGTGACGCTCAGGCCGCCCGTGAAGCTGCCGCTGTGCCGGAGGCGCATGGCCGCCTTCTGCACCAACCGGTGCAGCACGGCGAGTGCGTCCTCGGCATTGCGGCGGGCGGGCGGGAGCACGTGGCCGTGCCCGATCGTCTGGCCGCCGATCTGGCTTAAGTAGTCGAGGTCCTCGCCGTGGAGCAGACGCCACATCTGCTCGCCGCGGACACTCTTCCAGATGCCCCTTAGCTCGGTAAGGGAGGCCGCGTAGAGCTGCGCCATCGCGGTGATGCCGTGGTTCCGGAGGCGCTCCTGCATGTTGGGCCCGATGCCGGCGATGTCGCCCGGCGCCAGGTGCAGCAGTTTGGCCGGAATGTCCGCATCCTCGAGGATCACCAGCCCGTCGGGCTTCTGCATGTCGGACGCGACCTTGGCGAGCAGCCAGGTGGGGGCGATGCCGATGGAACTGCGGAGCAGGGGACCGACCTCGGCGGTGATGCGCGCCTTTATCTGTTTGGCCAGCTTTTCCGCCTGCGTCCGGTTCATCAGGAACGAGTGCAGCCGGCAGGTCACCTCGTCGATGGACTGCACTTCGATTTCCGGCGCGCAGTCGCGGATGATGCCGACAAGTTTGCGGTGGTAGTTGATGTAGGTCTCGGGCCGGGCCTCGACGGCGACGAAGTCCGGACAGAGCCGGCGCGCCTCGGCGACGCGCAGGTTGCGTTTCAGACCCCGCTGCTTGGCCTCAATGCTGACGGCGATGCAACCCGTCGTCTCGGCCATGACCGGGACGATGCCCAGCGGTTTGCCGCGCAACTCCGGGCGCTCCTGCTGCTCCACCGAGGCGAAGAAGGAGTTGAAGTCGATGGTAAGGTAACGCAGCGGCACGCGGTGAAAATTATCCGGAATCGCGGCGACGCAAGGGGCTTGTCGCGCGGGTTGAGCCTCGGCCTGACTGTTCGTATTATTGGATTCTATGCGCGCGCCTTGGCTTGGCGAGGACGCGGGGTTGCCTGAACATCTACCGGCCTGCTAGGGCTGGGCTGTCCCGGACCCATTGTTTGCGGATGTTTTCTCACGTCAGTTCAACCCCATTGCGAAATGAAAATGCCCCCGTTCCCTGGTTATTCACGCCGACAGTTCATCAAAACCGGTGCCGTCGCTTCGTTGCTCCCCCTGGTTGGTTCGGTACCAAACCTCTTTGCCGCCGGATCCGACCGCATTCGGGTCGGCTTGGTCGGCTGTGGCGGTCGGGGCATCGGTGCCGTGCGTAATTGCCTGGCGGCCGATCCGTCGGTCCAGCTGGTGGCACTCGGCGATGCCTTTGCCGACCGCGTCGAGGCGGCGATGAACAATTTCACCAAGGGCGGTGGCAACAGCAACAATCCGATCGCCCCGCTCCCGACGGACCAGTTCGCGGTCACGCAGGAACGCTGCTTCAGCGGATTTGATGCGTATCAGCAGGTGATTGATTCCGGCATTGATCTGGTTTTGCTGGCCACGCCGCCGCATTTCCGTCCGCGGCACCTGCAGGCCGCCATCGACGCCGGCGTGCATGTTTTCGCCGAGAAACCGGTGGCGGTGGACGTGGTGGGTTGCCGCCAGGTCATGCAGATCGCCGACCTCGCCGCGG